>JADFGU010000125.1 GCA_022567535.1 Planctomycetota bacterium
ACCATCAACTATCGCACGTACCGGCCCGAGAAGGACGGGCTGTTCTGCGAGCGGATCTTCGGACCGGAGCGCGACTACGAATGCTCGTGCGGCAAGTACCGCGGCACGAAATACAAGGGCATCATTTGTGACCGCTGTGGGGTCAAGGTCACGCACTCGCGCGTCCGCCGAAAACGCCTCGGCCACATCAACCTCGCCGCGCCGGTCGTGCACATCTGGTTCTTCAAGAGCCTTCCCAGCCGGCTGGGCACGCTGCTGGGCGTCAAGACCAGCGATCTCGAAAAGATCGTGTATTTCCAGGACTACATCGTCATCGAACCCGGCGACGTGGCCGAGCTGAAGTTCAAGCAGCTGCTCACCGAGGACGAATTCCGTGTGGCGCAGGAGACGCACGGCAACGCGTTCACCGCCCTCATGGGCGCCGAGGCCATACGCGAACTCATCGAACGCACCAACCTCGACGAGACCGCCGTCGACCTGCGCCAACAGCTGAACGAAACGCGCTCCAAGCAGAAGACCAAGGACCTGGCCAAGCGTCTGAAGCTGGTGGAGCAGGTGCGGGGCAGCGAGAACGACCCGGCGTGGCTGGTGATGGACGTCATCCCCGTCATCCCGCCGGACCTGCGCCCGCTCGTGCTGCTCGAGAGCGGGAACTTCGCCACCAGCGATCTCAACGATCTCTACCGGCGCATCATCAACCGCAACAACCGCCTCAAGAAACTCATGGACCTCAACGCGCCCGAGGTCATCATCCGCAACGAGAAGCGGATGCTCCAGCAGGCCGTCGACGCGCTGTTCGACAACAACCGCTGCCGCCGGCCCGTGCTCGGCTCGTCCAACCGCGCGCTCAAGTCGCTCACGGACATGATCAAGGGCAAGCAGGGGCGCTTCCGCGAGAACCTCCTGGGCAAGCGCGTCGACTATTCCGCGCGCTCGGTGATCGTGGTCGGCCCCGAACTGCAGCTGCACCAGGTCGGCCTGCCCAAGAAAATCGCGCTGGAACTCTACCAGCCTTTCATCATCCGCAAGCTCAAGGAGCACGGGCTGGCCGACACGATCAAGAGCGCCAAGCGCATGCTCGAACGCCGAGACCCCGAGGTCTGGGACATCCTGGAAGAGGTGATCTACCAGCATCCGGTGCTCATCAACCGTGCGCCGACGCTGCACCGGATGGGCATCCAGGCCTTCGAGCCCGTCCTGGTCGAGGGCAACGCCATCAAAATCCACCCGCTGGTCTGCACCGGGTTCAACGCGGACTTCGACGGCGACCAGATGGCCGTCCACCTCCCCCTCTCCATCGAAGCCCAGGCCGAGGCGCACGTGCTCATGCTGTCGACGCACAACATCTTCTCGCCGGCCAACGGCAAGCCGATCATCACGCCCTCGCAGGACATCGTCATGGGCGTCTACTTCATCACCAGCGAGGCGCCCGGCGCGGTCGAGCCCAAGACCTACAAGCACTTCAAGGACCGCCAGGAGGCGATGCTCGCCTACGACCACGGCAAGATCACCATCCATGACAAGATCCAGGTCCGCCTCGAACACTTCGACATGATCGTCTCGGAACAGGAGGGCCCCACCGAGCCGCTGCCGGAGAATCGACGCGTCGTCACCACCGTCGGGCGCGTCATGTTCAGCGAGATCCTGCAGTCGGGCATGCCGTACTACAACTGCTCGCTCGGCAAGAAGGGCTGCGCCCGCGTGATCGACGACGCCTACCAAGTGCTGGGCCGACCCGGCACCATCGAGCTGCTCGATCGCATGAAGGACATCGGGTTCAAGCAATCGACGCTGGCGGGGTTGAGCTTCGGCGTCAACGACCTGCGCATCCCGGACTCGAAGTCCACGCTGCTCGCCGACGCCCAGAAGCGCGTCGACCGCGTCGAGAAGAACTACGACCGCGGCATCATCACCGAACGCGAACGCTACAACCAGCTTCTCGATATCTGGGCGCACTGCCGCGAGCAGGTCACTAAGGCGCTGGTCGAGACTCTGAAGCACGACTACCGCGACGCGGACGGCGGCTACGTCGCCGTCGACAGCCCCGAGGGCCGCCCATACCTCAACCCCGTCTACCTCATGTCCGACTCCGGCGCTCGCGGCAACATCAGCCAGATGATGCAGCTCGCGGGCATGCGCGGGCTGATGGCCAAGCCCAACGGCGAGATCATCGAAACCCCGATTCGTGCCAACTTCCGCGAGGGGCTCACGATCCTGGAATACTTCTCCTCCACCCACGGCGCCCGCAAGGGGCTGGCCGACACCGCGCTCAAGACCGCGGACTCCGGCTATCTCACGCGCAAGCTCTGCGACGTCGCCCAGTCCGTGATCATCGGCGAGCATGACTGCGGCTCGAGGCGCGGCATCGTCAAGCGCGCCACCTACAAGGGCGAGGAGATCGACGTCCCGCTCAGCGAACAGATCATCGGTCGGGTCTCGCTCAACGCTGTCATCAACCCCGTCACTGACGAGGTCATCGTCGTCGCCAACGAGATGATCACCACCGAGGCGGCGGAGAAGATCGAGAACCTCGGCGTCGATTCCGTCACCGTCCGCTCGCCGCTGACGAGCGATTCACGCACCGGATGCTCGGCGCTGGACTACGGCATGGACATGTCCACCGGCAAGCTCGTCGAGCAGGGCATGGCCGTCGGCATCATCGCCGCACAGTCCATCGGCGAGCCGGGCACGCAGCTCACCATGCGCACGTTCCACACCGGCGGCATCGGCACACGGACCATCGCCGAAAGCGAATACCGCGCCAGCACCACCGGCGTCGTCGAGCTGCGCGAGTGCAACCAGGTCGCCGTGATCGACGACGACGGAAAAGAGGCGTTCGTCACGCTCAAGCGCAACGGCGAAATCGCCATCCTCGACGACAAGGGCCGCGAACTCGAGAAGTTCAAGAGTCCCTACGGCGGCTTTATCTATGTCAAGTCCGGCGAGTCCGTCAAACGCGGGCAGCTCGTAGTCAAGTGGGACCCCCACCGCACGCCGATCCTCGCCGAGAAGGACGGCATCGTTCAGTTCGTCGACATCCAGCTCAACGAAACCGTGCGCGAGGAGGACGCCGGCCGCGGGCAGAAGGCCCTCGTCATGATCGAGCACAAGGGCGAGCTGCACCCGCAGATCAATATCGTCGACGAGGCCGGCCACATCCTCGACTTCCACTATCTGCCCGCCAAGGCCCGCATCGAGGTCAAGGACGGGCAGAAGATCCCGGCCGGTCACATGCTCGCTCGACAGCCGCGCGCCGCAGGAGGCTCGCAGGACATCGTCGGAGGCCTCCCACGCGTCACCGAGATCTTCGAGGCCCGCAAGCCCAAGGATCCGTCCGTCATGGCCGAGATCTCAGGCGTCGTCGAGATCCATTCCGACAAGCGCAAGGGGAAGATGACCATCCGCATCATCTCCGACGCCGCCATCGAGAAAGATCACCACGTCGCCACCGACAAGCAGATCCTCGTTCACGCGGGCGACTATGTCTCCGCGGGCGACGCCCTCACCGAGGGCCCGCAGGTCCCGCACGACATCCTGCGCATCAAGGGCGAGGAAGCTCTGTGGGCCTACATGCTCGACGAGGTGCAGAACGTCTATCGCGCCCAGGGCGTCACTATCAACGATAAGCACATCGAGTTGATCCTCTCGCAGATGCTGCGAAAGGTCCGCGTCGAGACCATCGGCGACAGCGACTTCCTCCCGCACGAGGTGGTCGATAAGTTCCACTTCCGCAGCAAGAACGCGGATATCGCCGGCATGGTCACGGTCGTCGACGCCGGCGGCACCGATCTTCGCGTCGGCGAGCTTGTCTCCAGGGATGCGGTCAAGGAGGCCAACGCCCGCGCCGAAGCCGACAGCAAGGAATCTGCCAAGACCAAGAAGGCCAAGCCCGCCGCCGGCCGAACACTGCTGCTGGGCATCACCAAGGCCTCGCTTCAGTCTGAGTCATTCCTCTCGGGCGCCTCGTTCCAGGAGACGACCAAGGTGCTCACCGAGGCCGCCCTCCGCGGGGCCGTGGACCACTTGGTCGGACTCAAGGAGAACGTCCTGCTCGGCCACCTCATCCCGGCCGGCACCGGTTTTCGAGCCTATCAGAACTACCGTGTCGAGCACCACGGCGAGCCGATCGCCGACGAACAGGACGACGAGCAGCGCATGCTCGAAGAGGCGGCACAGGCCGCCGAAGCCCTGGGCGCGGACCCGAACGTCACCATCGGCGTGCCCCAGGTCGAGGTCAAGGAGATCGCCGTCACCGGCGCCGAGACGCCCGCCGACACCTGAGCATCCGGACAGCCCCCGCGCCTCGAACACCCCGCGCGACCGAGCCTTCAAGCCAATGCAGCGATCGCTCCGTGCCGTGTCATTTACCCACCCGCTTCAGTTCCACTCCCGCCAGTCCGGCACATAGTGCGGCTCGTTCGTCCGCCCCACCGACCCGATGCCCATCTCGACATGCGTCAACCAGCCCGGCTCCGCGACCACCGCGCGCACCGAGCCGTCCGCCCGTGCCGTTACCGCGGCCTGCTTCCCGTGACGGAACGATGTCGTCGGCGATTCGTTCCGTCTCCACCGACCCCGCCCCGCGTACAGCATCGGGGGATCCAGCAATGCGTTGTTCCTCGGCGGCGTTCCGGGCAGCAGCGTATCGGCGAACACGAACAGGTCGCTCGGCCCCTCGATCGAGGCGATCCGCCGCCACGGACGGTGCCCGATCACGCGGCTCCAACCGGGCGTCATGGACGGCGACAGGTAGTAGCCGTTGTACCCGAACGTGCTCGTCATCTCGTCCGTCGGTCCCTGCCGGCGATACGTCCCATCCGGCTGGCTCGGGCACTCGTAGACGCTCCGCTCGCCCGGCATCGCGTCGAGATACGGCGAGATGAACCCCCGCTCGTGATCGAGCCGCCCGCTCACGCTCCCGTCCGCCCCCCACCAGTACACGCGGTCGTTGCCGCCGATCAGCGACGGGTCCGTGTACGCCAGCGGCATCACCCGATCGTCGAAGTCCTGCGCGTACAGCGTCCATCCCAGCACGAGTTGTCTCTGGTTGGACGCGCACACCGTCTGGCGCCCCGCCGACCGCGCCGCCGACAGCGCCGGGAGCAGCACCGACACCAGCACCGCCGCCACCGCGACCGATACCAGGATCTCGATCAGCGAAAACCCGCGCCTGTTCACGGGCAGCCCCCCACGAATGCGTTCTGGAAGCACAGAAAGTCGAAGAGGTCGCACACATTCGGTCCCGTGCTCACGTCGCACCGGCACGCGTACAACCCGCCCGACACGAACGACGACTGAAAACACAGGAAATCGAAGATGTCCAGCCTGCCAGCGCCCGTCGAATGGTCGCAGTCCGCATAGCACGTGCCGAACGCGTGCACGCCCTCGCGCCCCACCGTGAACAGCGCCCCGGCCACCGCCGCCGGGCTCGATCCCGCTCCCGCGAACGACTCCAATACGAACCCGCTCTCCATCGGTCGCCGTGACAGATCGATCGCGTACAGATCCGTGCACGCCCCGAACGACGACCCCGCCGCCGGCACCGCGCCCACCAGCAGCACCCCCGCGCTGGTCACGATCGGCTGCGTCGTCCACCCGCCCACGAGCAGAAACTCGCCCGGCTCCATCACCCCGTTGCCGTTGGTATCCACCCACGTGTCCAAGGCCGAGTTCCACACCCGCCGGGCGCTCGAGCCCAGATCCTCGAACAGCTCCACGCTCGGCGCCGACCCGAACCCCATGATCCCTCCGGCGAGCACGATCCGCCCGTCCGCGAGGGGCACGGGGATCGACGCCGTTCTGTTCGCCGCGATCGACCAGACCAGCGCCCCCGTCGTGCCGTCCAGCTTCACGAGGTTGGCCGAGTTGAGCCCACCCGAGAACGAGTACGACGCCGCGTACACGGACACGCCCGCGCCGTTCGCGCGCACGCTCACGCCCCCGAGGAACGGTGCCGGCGTCGGATTCGTGAACGTCCACAGCGGTGGGGGGGGTACGACCGCGCCCGCCTCGTACGCCAGCACGCGCCCTTTCTCACTCAACCCGTCGCCAGCCGTGGCGACGTACACGACCCCGTCGCGATAGGCAGGCGTGCTCCCCGTCGCACGCCCGATCGCCACCGACCAGACGATCTCACCCGGGTCGAACGGATTCGCTGTCGCATCGCGCGGATCGACGTTGAAGCAGTACAACCGCGACGCCGCGCCGAACCCGTCGTAGTCGGTGATGAACACGCGATCGGTCGGCCCGAGATCGCTGGTGACCACCGGCGACGCGTTCACGATCGTCCGCGCGAGCACAGCCGTCCACACGCGCGAGCCATTCGCGCACTCGAACGCCGACACCTCGTCGTCCGCGGCGACGATCACCGTCCCATGCTCCAAGTCGATCGCCGGCGTCGACCACGACTCAAACGCCGAAGGCGGAACCGCCGCTGACCACGCCGGCGTGCCGCTCGCATGATCGATCGCGAACAGCATGTACGCCCCGTTGACCTCCCCGACCGCGTAGACCCGGCTCTCGTCCGCCACGACGCCGGCCTGTCCCACGAACGAGATCGGCGCACCGCTCGCATCGCGGCCCATGATCCAGGTCGCCTTCGCGAGTGAAGGCGGCACGCTTGACGCAATCGACACACGCCCCGGGTCGTGCGCCAGGTGCGTCCACACGCTCTGGGCTCTCGATCCCGCGCAGCACAACATCACGACGCCCACGCTCGTCGCGCTCCGCCTCCCTCTCCCCCTGGGAGAGGGTTGGGGTGAGGGCTCCACGTCATCGCTTCGTCTGCGCGCCCAACCACTTCGTCTGCGTGGCCGCATACCCCCGCACACCGACCCGAACGCCAGCACCGCGAGCGCACCGGGCGACGGAATCGCCGCTACATCCGCGAAGGCGTCGATCTCCGGCGACAACCCGGACCCGACCGGATTCGACACCCGCACAAACGAGATCGCCGACAGCCCGAACGCGCCGATATCGATCCCGACCCCGCCGCCGGACCCGCCGTACGCCGACACAATCTCCGCGAACGTCCTCCCCG
>JADFGU010000126.1 GCA_022567535.1 Planctomycetota bacterium
CGTCGTTGAATGTCATCGGGGCCGCCGCCATGACGCGGCATCGTCTCGCGCAAAGGCAGCGAGCGCGCCTGCTCGCGACCGACCTGATGTCCGAGCTTCTCAGTCTTCCCTATGCCGATCCGACGCTCGGTGCGGGCGTAAACCCCGGGCCGGAGCCCGGCGAAGTGTCCGGTACCCGGGCACTCTTTGACGATGTGGACGACTACCACGGCTGGTCCGTGTCCCCGCCGCAGTCGAAAGACGGCGCGCCGCTGAACGGTTTCGCCGGCTGGAATCGCTCCGTCACCTGCCGTTACGTCGCGATGGACACGCTCAACGAGATGGTCGGAAACACCGGCGTCATCGAGATCACGGTCTCGGTTCGGCGAAAGGGAACGACGCTCGATACCCTCGTTGCCCTTCGCACACAAACGTGGGAGAGTCCATGATTCGGACACCGCAGCAGCGCACACGAGCACCGCACAATACACGCCCGTCGACGAGACGGGGCAGCATTTATCTATTGGTCATCATCGTTTCGGCGATCCTGACGACGATCGGGTTGACCACCATCGCGGTCGTCGCGCGCGAGTTGCAGTCCTCGAGGCTGGTCGGCAGCGTCGGAAAAGCTCGGATGCTGGCCGTCTCGGGCGTGGATCTGGCCGGACATCGCCTGACGAATACACCCGGCTGGCGAACACTCTACGCCTCGACACCCATCGTCAACGCCGAGGCCATCGGCTCGGGCATCGTTACCGTCACCATGGGCGCGGTTGATGCGGCACCGCTCAGCCCGGTGAGCGTGCTCGCCGAGGCAACGGTGGGCGAGGCCACGCAACTCATGAGCGTGACATTTCAGCCCCGCGCCGTTCCATTCGACACGTTGTCCCACGCGGTCCATGTCGCGGGAGACGCCGTGTTCAACGGGGCGATCGTGTATGCCGACGCCCCGATCGCCGCCAACAACAACATCATCGCCATCTCGTCGGAAATCGACGCGGACGTCGAGGCGACAGGTAACATAAACGGCGGAAGCTATCTCGGCCTGACAACCTCGGGCAGTCCGTTGCTCTCCGTGCCCGCACCCGTCTTGTTTGACGACTTCGCGGCTAGAGCGGTGCCCATCCCCTTCGCGTCGCTGCCGTCCGGCCGAATCGAAGACGTCGTCCTCAGCCCCGGCAACCAGCCGTACACCGGTGTGACTCATCCCGCCGGCCTGTACGTCATCGACTGCCAGGGCTCCAACATCACCCTGCGCAACTGCCGCATTGTCGGCACGCTGATCCTGCTGAATGTCGGCGCATCTTCCAAGATCTCAGACAGCGTTCTGATGGAACCCGCAAGCCCGGGCGAACCGACGCTGCTCGTTCAGGGGTCGATCACCATCCGACTCCGCCAGGTTCTGCTCAGCGAACCGGATCTTGGCACGAACTTCAATCCCGTCGGATCTCCCTACGAAGGCGCCGAGGACAGCACGATCGATGATCGATACCCGTCGGAGATTCGCGGTCTGACCTATGTATCAGGCACGCTATCGTGTCTGGATCGCGCCGTGTTCGACGGCGTGGTGCTGGCGGGGCGATTGGAGTGCCGCGACACGTTCATCGTACGGCACGACCGCGCGATTCAGAGTCTGCCGCCGGACGGCTTCGTCGAGCAGCCCGTTTTCACGGCGCAGCCCGGCACGTGGGAAAAAGCGGTGAAGTAGGTCGGCCCGGCGACTTTACGCCGCACACTCCTGCTGCATGCCATGCACGCGCGCCATCTCGTCGTACACACGAAAGTCAAGATCGATGAAGGCACGCGCCAACTCCGGATCAAACTGCGTGCCGGCGCAGTCCTGAATCTCTTTGACCACCACGTCGCGTGGCATCGCCTCGCGGTACGATCGACTTGAACTCATGGCATCGAATGTATCGGCGACGCTGAGCAACCGGGCGATGAGAGGGATCTCCTCGCCTGCCAGACCATGGGGATACCCGCCGCCGTCCCATCTTTCATGGTGGTGCAGCACGCCCGGCAGAATGTTCGCAAGCTGCGGGACATTGCGCAGGATCCGGTGCCCGATCTCCGGGTGCTGACGAATCAGGACGAACTCTTCCTTCGTGAGCGTGCCCACCTTCTGCAACACCGACTCCGGCACACCGATCTTGCCGACGTCGTGCACGAGCCCGCAGATGCGGATATCCTCGACGAACTCCCTGTCAAGGCCGATCGCCTCGCTGAACATGACGGCCAGGTGCGAGACGCGCTCGGAATGGCCACGTGTGTAGCGATCCTTGGCGTCGATCGACGCGGTGAGCGCCTGGAGCGTGCCCATGAACAAGCGGCGCTGGTCCTCGTACATCCGGGCATTGTCGAGGAAAACGCTCAAGAACTCCGACGCCGCCTTCAGCAATTGCGTATCCTTGCTGCTGACGCCGGGATCCTCTCCCGCTTTGTCGCCCGCCACGAGCGCGCCGGCCGGCTTGCCGTCAAGCAGGATCGTGTGCACCGCCAACTCGGATTTGATCGCGCCCGCAAGCCCACCCTGGCCGGGCTCGAGTATGGCGGACCGAGCGTCGCCCAACTCCCGCATGAGTTCAGACGCGGAGCGGATGAGCGTGTGTCGATGCCGGTCCGATCGCCCCGTGGCTGTCGATCCGCCGACGACTGTCGATGTGTATTGGCCGTCTGGAGTGAACACCGCTGCGACCCATTCGAATCGCGAGTACTGCCGCAACTCCTCGCACAGATCGGTCACGAACCGCTCGGTCGGCGTTCCACTGCCCATCGCGCACCCGAGCCGATAGAGCAGCCCGATCTGCTCGTACGCGTCCATCAGCTCCATCGAGAACGATTCGATCACGGCGTGATGCTCCGCCAGCCGCTCCAGGTCCGCCAGCATCCATCCGGCCGTCCGAACAAACGCCTCGCACGAATCGTGGTCGTACCGACGCAGCGGCGCGATCTCCGCGCCGGCCGCTGCAGGCGTCAGCCCCGCCTCACCGGCACACTCGTTGAACAACGCGGTCCGCTCGAAGTCGCGCCCAAGAACCATCACCGCCGTTACTGTCTTCTCAGACCCGCCCTCGCTGAGGATCGTGAGCGAGAGATCCGGCGCGAGCTCGACGACCTCGCCGCAAGGCGCCCCGCTGCTGCGGCTGACCAGCTCGATCATCCGCCGCGTGTGGAACAGTCGGCTGAACTCGTCCGCGAGGATCAACCGCGTTCGTCCGCCTTCGCCGACGCGCCACACCATCGCGCCCAGCTCGGCGCATCGGGTGGCGAAACGCTCGACCGATTCACCGCAGCCGTCGTTCTGGTCGGCTTCGAGCGTCATGCGGCGAACTCTGTGCCAATTTGCGCCTGAACGATTCTCAGGATCTCCCGGGCGCTGAAGGGCTTGGGAACCACATGGACGATACCGCTGCCGGCGATTTGTTCCGCTGAGAGGTTGTGCCCACGCCCGGTCAGCAGCACGATCGGAACGGACGACGTTGCGGATTCCTCGCGCAACGCGCATGCGAAGCCGAACCCATCCATCCTCGGCATCTGAAGGTCCGTGATGACCATGTCCGGCGGACATTCTCTGGCTCGCTCAAGCCCCTCAAGGCCGTCCCGCACGACATCCACCACGTACCCCGCCTCCTCCATCTTGAGACGCAGGATGTGCGTCATCAGACAATCGTCGTCAGCCAGAAGTATTCGTTTCGGCGACATGCGGCGTGGCCCGGCGTGGTGAACGGACGGCCCCTCCCACGGAGTGAGCCATGTCCTGCATCGGCGTTTCTGCCTCGTCAGGCTCGGAGTCCGCGCCGGGGCGCACGCACCACAGCCACAACACCGACCCATGCCGCACATCCCGACGCAGACGCCCGATATCTCCCGTCAGCCGCCCTACTGCTTCTCGGTCCCGATCGTTTTTGCCATGAAATCGACCACGAGCTTCTGATAGTGCCGGCTCCGTATCCCGTGCCGAGACCCGGGGTACACCATCATCTCGAACGCTTTGTTCGCCTGCTGCATCGACCGTGCCAGACGCATCGTGTTCTGCATGTGCACGTTGTCGTCCATCTCCCCGTGCAGCAGCAAGAGGCGCCCGTGTAGGTTTTTAGCCGCCGCCACGACCGATGACTCGGCATAGCCGTCGGGGTTCTCCGCCGGCGTGTTCATATAGCGCTCGGTGTAGATCGTGTCGTAATCTCTCCAGTCGGTCACCGGGGCGCCCGCGATTCCGGCGGCGAACAGATCGCTGTGCGTGAGCGCGTACGCCGTCATGAACCCGCCGTAGCTGTGCCCGCTTATCCCCACCCGCGTCTTGTCCGCCCAGTCGTGGGCTGTGATCCAGCGGATCGCATCCTCGATATCGCTCAATTCTCCGACGCCCAGCCGCTGGTACGCGGTCCACGCGCTCACCGCCCCCTTGCCGCTGGCGCTGCGCGGATCGGCCCGGAACACGATGTACCCCATCGAGGCCAGCATCTGCTCGTTGACCCGACCGCCGGACCACGTGTCGCGGACCGTGGGCGCGTGCGGCCCGGCGTATGTCATGAACCAGACCGGATAGCTCGCCTTTGGATCGAAGTCAACCGGCTTGATGACGTACGCCTCGAGCGGAAAGCCATCGGATGCCTCGATCGTCACGCGCTCCACGGCGCCCAGGTCGTACTCCTCCAATGCGTACACAGGATTGGTGTCCAGCGTTCTGGCGAGCGAGGCGCCCGTAGCGCCGATCTCGCGCAGCACGACCCGCGTGGGCGTGGCCGGGTCCGACCAGGAATCGACGAACAGGTTTCCCTCCGGGCTCAGGCTGACACCGTGTCGGCCCTCGCCGCCCGTCAGCCGCTCCAAGCGATTTCCGTCCAATTCCGCCCGGTACAGATCGCTCCCGGTGAACGATCCCTCCGCCCCTGTGAAATACACCCACCCGTCCTCCTCGTCGACCCGCAGCAGGCGCCGAGCCTCCCACTCGCCCTCTGTCACCGCCCCGATCGGCGCTCCGTCCGCGCTGTACCGGTACCAGTGCTTCCATCCGCTCCGCTCGCTGCTCAATAGAAACGAGCCGTCTTCGAGAAAGTGCAGCGCACCCGGCGAACTGATCCACGCCTCGGTATGATCGCGCAGCAGGACCGTCGGCTCGCCGCCGCTCATGCCGACCGTGCACACGTCAAGCCACGTCTGCGCGCGATCCTGCACGTAGAAATACGCCGCGCTCGAGTCCGGCAGGAATCCCACGCCCGTGATGAGGAACTCTGGGCCGTACCGTGACAGGTCCGCCCAGCGCACGGTCCCGCCAGCGGCGCTCACAAGCCCGAGCCGGACCGTCGGGTTGGCCTGACCCGGCTTGGGAAACCGCGTGCGCTCGACACGCTGAACCTGATCGCTGTTGTCCGTGATGACAAACTCGGGCACGTCGGTGCTGTCCATCTCAAGAAACGCGATGTGGGTCGAATCCGGGCTCCACCAGTACGTCCGCCAGTTCCGCCCGAAGACCTCCTCGAAATAGACCCACGCCGCCTTCCCGTGTCGGAGCACTTCCGTGCCGCCCTGCGTGAGCGCGCGCTCGGTCCGCGTGTCGAGGTCCACGACGAAGAGGTCGTTGTCGCGCACGAATGCCGCGAACGTGCCGTCCGGGCTGAGCGTGTGGAGCTCCTCGCGGCCGGGTGTGCTGGTCAGCCTCACCGCGCCGGACGCATCCCACGCACAGAAGTACAGATCGTTCTCATGGACGAACAGCGCGCCCGGCGTGTCCGGATTCCAGGACCGCGCCAGCGAGGATCCGAGCCGCTTCGCGTCCTGCTCGTTGATCGTCGCCAGCCCCGCGATCGCTGCCGCCATATCGCCGGTGGGCTCAAATACCTCGGACCTGCCGGTTCTCGCCTCAACGTTCCATCGTTTTCCATTCTGTGAGATCACGAAATGTTCCGCGTCCAGCCACCGCAGGATCCGCACCGGGTTGCCGCCAAAGTTCGGGAGGTCTCGCGTCTCGAACCGCGCCTCCCACGTCACGCGCTTGCCGCTCTGGCGATCCTCGGGCAACGGCCGCACCCCGCCGCTGGTGATCCGCGTCGCCGCCGGCACGCGCAGCACCGGAAATTCTTGTCCCTCCTGCAGCCAATCGTCAAAGTAGTTCCAAGCCGCCAGCCCGTCCTCACACTTCGGCTCGAGCAGGTACACCACCAGATTGCCAAGGTCCTGAGCCGTGCGCACAAGGATGGTCCCGGCATCGATGCGTCGGCTCGTCTGGCATGCGCTCGCCTCGATCGTCACGATGTGATGTCCCTGAAACACCCGCTCGGCCCGGGAGACCGCCTCGACCCGGTACGCCTCGACGTCCAGCTCGATGTCCTCGCGCAATTCCTCCACCTCGACGCCGTGCCTTTGCAGGAGCTCAACGAGCCACGACATGTCAGCCGGAATCAGGTACGCTAAAGGGCGGCGGACCTCGACCAGCACCTCGTGCCGATCCCAGACCGTGAGCTCGTAGTCCTTGGCCTGCCCGGTGGAGACGCGCCGCCCTTCGAGCCGCTCCTCCACGAATCCCAGGGCTGTGACCTTCTCAGGCGAAGGCGCGGGCCGGGTTCGGATCGCCACCAGGTCGTCCTCGGCCGGGTCGGAGGAGGGGAGCCGGATATGGTTGGGGATCACCCGGACTTTGCGCGGCGGCAGCCCCAGCTCCTCCACCAGGTTGGAGCGGCGGAACTCCGAGGCCGCCCACACCAGGTCGAAGCCGTGCAATCCCCGGCGCTCCACGATCTCACCGGGGTGTCCGCCGTGCTCCAGCATTTCCGCCAGCACCCCTTTGGCAATCGCTCGGGAGATCGTGCCGTCATCGATCAGCGAGACCAGGGAAGCGATCTGTTCTCCAGAAACCGCCGGTGCCTCTCTCCGTTCCCTGAGGGCCCGGGACACGTCTCCCACGATCCAGCTGGCAATTCCCTTGGCGTTGTCGTGAAGCG
>JADFGU010000127.1 GCA_022567535.1 Planctomycetota bacterium
TTTGGGTCTGGAAATGCGGACGCTGGCCAGCGCGTTCAACCAGATGGACCTGTGGGTGGGGCGGGGTGTGCCGGGGCTGGAATTGACGTACCCGCGGGTGTCGGGGTGCGACGCGTGCGGCATGGTCGAGGCGGTGGGCGGGGGCGTGGACGAGGCGTGGATCGGGCGGCGTGTGATCTTCAACGCGGCGGTGGCGCAGGTGGAGCGGGGCGGGCCGGGGGATGCGACGGGTGCGGCGAGGACGCCGATCTACCAGCTCATCGGCGAGCACCGCAACGGGGCGCACGCGGAGCGGTTCCTGGCGCCCGCCGACAACATCGCCGACGTGGGCGAGACGGACCCGATCGAGGCGGCGGCATACGGGCTGTGCTTCCTGACAGCGTGGTCGGGGATGGTGGGCAAGGGTCAGTTGCGGGCGGGTCAGCGGGTGCTGGTGACGGGGATCGGGGGCGGGGTCGCGACGAGCGCGCTGGCGATCGCGTTGCACTTCGGGTGCGCGATCGCGGTGACGAGTCGGCATGAGTGGAAGCTGGAACGGGCGAAGGAATTGGGGGCGGATCTGGGTGTGCTCGACGCGGGGCAGGACTGGTCGCGCCAGGTGCGGGCGTGGACGAACGGGCGCGGGGTTGACATGGCGATGGATTCGAGCGGCACGGCAACGCACCTGAACTGCATCAGGTCGCTGGGCCGGGGCGGGGCGTACATCTGCCCGGGGGCGACGAGCGGGGCCGAGGCGACGACGGACCTGGTTCGGTTGTTCTGGAACCAGCTGCGCGTGCTGGGCACGACCATGGGGACGAACGACGAGTTCAGGGAGGTCGTGGCGCTCTTGCGCGCGGGAAAACTGAGGCCTGTGGTGGACGAGGTGTTCACGCCGGAGCGGTGCGTCGAGGCGTACGAACGGCTGGAGGCGGGGGAGCAGTTTGGGAAGGTGGTTTTGAGGTGGGGGGAAGGAGGGCAATAGGCAGTAGGCAATGGACAATGGCAATGGGGAATGGGCCTCAGGCTCCCTCTCCTTCGGGAGAGGGCTGGGGTGAGGGTACCCTTCCGGTTCTTTGTCAAGACCGGGGATCCGACGAACTAACGCAAATCCATGCCGCACACTCGGCATTACGCAGCAGAGCGGGTTAGAATCTGTCCATGCAGAGCCTGATCCTTGCAAACGCGAGCGCTGCGTTCTACCAAGGAGTCGGTATTGTCGTGCTCGGCATCCCGGTCATCTCCGCCGTGGAGTTCCTCATCCTCGCGATCATGTTTCGGCCCAAGATCCTGGGAAAACTGAAACTGCTGGTCTTGGTCGTGTTCGCCAACTACGTGTCGTTGCTCGCGGGCGGAGCGGTCCTGCACGCGCTGCGCCTGGGTCTTGACGAAGTGTTCGCGTCCATCCCCATCATCGACCGCGCGTGGCCGATCACGCTCTTGCTGCTGAGTGTCGCGCTGTTTCTGTCGATTTTGATCGAATGGCCGATCGTGCATCGGAGTCTGTCCCGTCAGACCCGCTCGATCCGCAGGACGCTGGCCGCGATGATCGTCGCGAATCTGATCTCGTTCGTCGGTGTGGTGTACTTGCACTTCGGGATCTTGGATAGCGCGACGTTCTATACTCAGTTCGAACGAGCACAATCCCTGGACTTCGTCGGCTCCTCGCTCGAAGCCGACATCGACGATTACTGGGTGTACTACCGCGCGCTGGACGGCGATATCCGCAGGATTCGCCTCGATGGAACCGAGGACGAGTTGTTTGAGGGCCTCGAGTGGGTTGAATATGTTCCAAAGAGGTATTCGCAGGAATCCGATTTCTTGTTTTTCTTGCGGATCGATGGCGCGAATCCTTCCCGATTCTGCGAACAACTCATTTACCAATCCTGGGCTTTTGAGCCGAGAGTACGAAAGAGCGGATACAGGACAGCGCCCTTTCGGGATTTGCGTGAGCAGCGCGAGCGCGTTCACGTGGGCGTGAACTTCCACGGCAATCTGGCGGACGGCATGTACGGGTCCAGCGACTTACAGCTGTACTCAATGGTCTTTAGGAACCCGTTTTACGCCTGGGCCTTCGGCGCCAACGGAGCCGCGATTCTTCCCGGCCACCTGGTTGTGCTCCATCTGGGCCATCACAAGAAACCATCCAGAGACGATGTCATTCTTGTCGTGGATGTCGAACGCAAGCTCATCGGCCTGCTCGCACACGGCAGACAGCCCTTTGTCGTTCAGATTTCGATCGATTCGGACACACCGGACCCCACGGAAGTGATACTGCAAGACATCCCCTGACACGCGCGGCACCTCGCATCGTGCCCATTCGGACCAACGATCCTTCCCCCATCGCGGGCGGTGGTTCGCACGCGCGTGCGCCCTGGGGAACAGAGCACTTTGCGTAATCATTTTCCATATCCACACGACCTGAAGTAGTGTGCGCACTCGTCGGCGCCCACGGACCTGAACGCCTCGCCCGCGGCACGGGTCAGCCCGTCGAGCGTGTCCGCAGCCGTGCGACCGAGCCACGACTTGATCGTGCTCCACAGCTTCTCGATCGGATTCAGATCCGGCGAGTACGGCGGCAGATACCACACGCGTGCGCCGACGCACTCGATCGCTTCTTCCACGCCGGAGGCTTTGTGCGAACCCAGGTTGTCCATCACGACCACGTCGCCAGGCTTCAGCGACGGCGCGAGACATCGTTCAACCCAGCCCAGGAATGTCGCGGCGGTCATCGGGCCGTCCAGCAGAATCGTCGCGCCCTTGATCACGCCATCGACACGCAGCGCACTGATCATCGTCGTTGTCTTCCAGTGGCCGTGGGCGTTGAAGACGTTGCATCGCCGGCCGATACGCGAGCGTCCGTAGAGACGCGTCATGTTGGTCTTTGCACTCGATTCATCGATACAAACAAGGCGTTTCGACTCGACGAAGCGACGCGCGATCACAAAGTTACGACGACGTCCCGATGCCGCATCGGGATCCGGCCGCTGTTGCTCGCGGGCGATCAAGGACTTTTTTTTAGCGACACACCAAGCCTCTTCAGGCTGCGGCACACCGTCGACTCCACAACTTCGACGCTCAGGTGCGTCGCGATCTGCCTGAGCGTTACGCCCGGATCCGCATTCACCAACGCGAGCATCTTCGCGTCATCTTTCGGCGTGAGTTTGGTCGGCCCTTTCGGCCCGGGCTTGAGAGGTTCGATGGTGCCACGCTCGCGGCACCGCTTGATGAGCTTGTGCAAGCCACGCTCGGTGACCTCGAACCGTCTGGCCACCGACGCGACCGACTCACTCCGCTCAACCGCCGCCAACATCTTCCGTCGTGTCTGAACCGGGATCAGCATGCCTTGGCCTCCTTGCCGTTGACACAGTGTACCATACAGAACACGATCGCACAAGTTGCTCCAGAGGTCATCGGGAGATACCCGAGCCTTCGCGGACTCAGACTCGGCGTCCTGCACACGTCTCGATGCGCCAGTTGATTCTGAGTGCGTTCTACAGGTGGCCGCCGAGCATCGCCTCTGCCAGGGCGTCCAGTTCCGGGTCTTCGGCCGAAGCCTCTCCGCCCTCTGCGGCCAGGCCCATGGCCTCGATCCGCTCGCGGATGTCGCCGACGTAGGTGACGCGGAGGCCGAAGTTCTCGCCCACCTTCACCGCGACTCCGAAGCCGATCTGCTTGTTGTTGACGAGCAGGTCGAGCTCGGAGTCTGAGTCCTTCTGGAGCTCGATGATCGAGCCCGGGACGAGGTCCAGGACGTCCTTGACGGTCATCTGGCACTCTCCGAGGCGAACGATGACCGGGACCTCGATGCTCAGGATCCGCTGCAGATCTGCCATAACGCCTGTATCGACCGAGCGGGACCCAAGGCTGAAGCGGGTTTCGCGCCGGGCCGCCCGCACCGGCGTCGGCACGCGACGGGGCGTACATCCCCGGGGGCCGGGGCCGACCGGCTCAGCCCTCGAACCCTTTGACGATGAGCGTGACGTTGTGCCCACCGAACCCGAAGGTGTTGTTCATGGCGAAGCGAATGGGCCGCTCGCGGGCCTCGTGGGCGACGAAGTCCATGTCGAACCCGTCGTCGGCGTGGTCCATGTTGATGGTGGGCGGCACGACGCCGTCCCGCACCGCGTGGATGCACGCGATGAGCTCCACCGCGCCCGAGGCGCCGAGCGTGTGCCCGTGCATGGACTTGGTCGAGCTCATGAGCAGCGTACCGCCGGCCGAGGACCGCGCGTGATCTCCGAACAGGTCGCAGACGGCGGCGACCTCCGCCCGGTCGCCCAGCGGCGTTGACGTGCCGTGGGCGTTGATGTAGTCGATGTCATCGGGGGCCAGGCGAGCGTCCTTGAGGGCGGCCCGCATCGACCGGACCGCGCCGCGCCCTTCAGGATCGGGCGCGGTGATGTGGACCGCGTCGGCGCTGTTGCCGAAACCGACCAGCTCGGCATAGATGGTTGCGCCGCGCGCCGTGGCGTGCTCGAGCGTCTCGATGATGAACATGGCGGCGCCCTCGGCGAGGACGAAGCCGTCGCGGTCGACGTCGAAGGGTCGGCTGGCCTTGGACGGGTCGTCGTTGCGCAGGCTCAGCGCTTTCATGGTCATGAAGGCGCCGATGCACAGGGGGGTGACGGCGGCCTCGGTCCCGCCAACGAGCATGACGTCGGCCTCGCCGCGCCGGAGGTAGCCCATGGCGTCGCCGATGGCGTGGCCGGAGCTCGCGCAGGCCGTTGCGTGGGCCGACGCCGGCCCTTTCAGCCCGAACCGGATCGAGATGTTCCCGGTCGTGGCGTTGACCATGAGTCGCGGGACGGTGAAGGGGCTCAGGCGTGCGGGCCCGCGATTCTGCAGCGTGTACACGCCGTCCTCGATGGTCTGGATGCCCCCGATGCCGGACCCGATCACCACGCCGCAACGATCGGTGTCGATCTTGTCGAACTCGATGCCCGAGTGCGAGACCGCCTCGTCGGCGGCGTAGACGCCCAGCAGCGTGACGCGGTCGAGCCGCTTGGCCTCGCGGCGGTCGATGCGGCGCGTGGGATCCCAGTCCTTGACCTGGCCGGCGATGCGGACGTTCCACCCTTCGTAGCGCTCGAAGCCGGACTCTTCGATGCAGCTGATGCCGCTGCGTCCCTCGCGCATGGCCTCCCATGTCGAGGGGGCGTCGTGGCCGAGGTTTGTGAGCGCGCCCAGGCCGGTCACGACGATGCGGTGGTCTGGATTGCGTGTCTGATGCATGGCAGCGTGGATAGGCCGGCCGGCAGCGCAGCACCGCGCGCGCCGGGTTCGGCTCCCCTCACCGGACCGGTCGAGCCGGGACTACTCGATCCCGTGGGCCTGCTTGATGAAGTCGATGGCCTGCCCGACGGTCTTGAGTTGCTCGGCCTTGTCGTCGGGGATCGAGGTCTCGAACTCGTCCTCGAACTCCATGACCAGTTCCACCTGGTCCAGGCTGTCGGCGTTCAGGTCTTCGACGAAGCTCGTGTCACGCGTGACCTTGGCCTTGTCCGTCCCGAGTTGTTCGGCGACGATCTCGATCACCTTGGCTTCGATTTCCGCTTCGGTCACGTTTGAATCTCCGTCTCAGGCGGGCCGAACACTCCGCAGATCGGCCCGGTCCGGTCACTCGGGGCCGATTGTAGCCAGTGACCGGGACAGACACCAACCCTCGCAGGCCCCATCGGCCTCGCGTCCAGGGGGGTCGATCGTATTCGTAGTCTGTTCAGAAGTCATCTCGGAGCCGGAGCGTGCTCGCGATCGGTGAACGATCCGAGGGCCGATAGTCCCAGGTCGCCCCGGACGCCAGCCGAGCCGATCCGGGCGTCGGCGGGCGTGGCGGGGAATCGCCCGATCATGCGGGATGTGAACGTCCGCGAAGGTCATCGCGCTCCGGAGCAGAACACACCCGTTCATCATCCGTATCGGATGGACGATGACACTCGCAGGACTGAGCGGGAGCCGACCCGGACCGTTTGTTCGTGTGCCGACCGTCGCTCGCCGAGAGGGAAGTTCGCCATGGCCTATGTTCCCATGGAGCCGGAAGGATTCGCCGAACACGTCGCGGAAATGGTCCGCCGCATCCAGCCCGAGTACACGATCGAGCTTGTGGGGTACTCGGAGCTGATCATCAATGGGCGACGCTTGGATCTTGGCAACCTCCGCCGGATGGTGGACCACGACCCGAGCCGCGGCAACGAGATCGTCGATCACTACCTCGACCAGCTGTTTTCGGGCGATGGGATGCAGCTGTCGGGCGTCACGCTTGAGTTCGCGCGCACGCGGGTCATGCCGCGGATTCAGCCGGTGAGCATCTTCGATCATCTCAGCCGAGAACTCGTCGCGCACATCCCGTTCGTCAACGACACGGTCGTGGTATTCGTGCTCGACCTGCCTCAGATGACGGTGAGCATCACGACCGAGCAGATGCTCCAGTGGGGGCTGGGCGTGGAGGATCTGGAGGAGTACGCCAAGAAAAACCTCGACCGATATGTGCCGGACCTGGAGGTGCAGCTGGTCGAGTCCAAGGAGGGTGGACGGGCGGCGATCCTGTCCGAACAGGACGGGTACGACGCGGCCCGGCTGCTGCTGAGCGGGCTCTTCGATCGCCTGGCGCCGCAGTTGGGCGGGGATTTTCTGGTCGCCACGCCCGCCAGGGATATGTTCGTCGCCATGTCGCGCGGGCCGCGCGACTTCATCCACCGGTTGCACGATCGCGTCGCCGTGGACTACAAGCGCCTGCCGTACCCGATCACCTCCGAGTTCTTCTACGTGACGCGTGACGGGGTTGCGGGGTCGCTGGCGGCGGCGTGAGGCCGATCTACTGGTCGCGGTACAGCCCGTGCCGCTCGATGTATTCCCGTACGCGCGGGTCGATGTCCGCGAGCAGTTCGCCGGCGACGACCTGTG
>JADFGU010000128.1 GCA_022567535.1 Planctomycetota bacterium
TTGAGGAGGTTGTCCAGTGGCTTGTCGTCCTGAGCGGCAAGTGCGGCGTCGGCCTGCGCCTCTTCCTTGGCCGTGTTCGCACGCGTGCGCTGCGCCCTGTTCATGCCGAACGCCAGCCCCGAGAGCCCGATCGCGGTGACGAGCAGGGGCAGGGTCGGCAACGGCGTCATCGCGATGAGCGCCAGGAACCCCGCTGTCAGGTACAGCGCCCGCGGCTGGCTCGTGAGCTGATCGGTCAGCTCGTTGCCGAGTTGGAGGCGGCTGCCCGAGCGAGTCACGATCAGGGCGGCGGCGATCGAGATCACGAACGACGGGATCTGGCTGGACAGACCGTCGCCGATCGTCAGCTTCGTGAACAGTTGAGCGGTCTGTCCCACCGGCCAGCCGCGCTCGATGATGCCCACGGCGAATCCGCCCAGGATGTTGATCGCGGTGATGATGATTCCGGCGATGGCGTCGCCGCGCACGAACTTGCTGGCGCCGTCCATGGCGCCGAAGAAGTCGGCCTCCTGGCGGATCTCCTCGCGGCGCTGGCGGGCCTCGACCTCGTCGATGATCCCCGCGTTCAGATCCGAGTCGATCGCCATCTGCTTGCCCGGCATGGCGTCAAGCGTGAATCGTGCGGCAACCTCGCTGATCCGCGTCGCGCCCTTCGTGACAACGATGAACTGCACGATGACGATGATCAGGAAGATCACGATGCCCACGAACAGCGAGTCGCCGGCGACGAAGTTTCCAAAGGCCTCGATCACGTGCCCGGCCACACCCATCGCCTGCTCCGGGGTCGCCGCGTCCGCGGTCAGAATCAGCCGCGTCGAGGCGATGTTGAGCACGAGCCGGAACAGCGTCGTTGCCAGCAGGAGCGACGGAAATACCGAGAAATCCAGCGGTTTGTCCATGTAGATGGTGGTGAGAAGGACGATCACCGCAAGAGAGATGTTGGCCGAGATGAGCAGGTCCATCAGGACCGGCGGCAACGGAACCAGGACCACGATTAGGAGCGAGATGAACCCGAGCGGCACCAGAGACCCGCGGTAGTCGTGCAGTCGGTGCAGCCACGCCGGAAGCGTGAGTGACGTGGAACCGGGTTGCCCGGGCTGATCGGCCATTCAGAGTCTCGCCTTACGCGGCGCTCCCTTCAAGGCGGTAGACGAAGGCGAGCACCTCGGCGACGGCCTCGTAATGCTCGGGGCTGATCTCCTGCCCGACCTCGATGTTCCAGTACAGCGCTCTGGCCAACGGCGGGCGCTCGACCATGGGCACGCTGTGCATCAGCGCCAGGTGCCGGATCCGCATCGCCAGGAAATCCGCACCCTTGGCGACGAGGCGGGGCGCGGCCATCGTGTCCGAGTCGTACTTGATGGCCACGGAAAAGTGCGTTGGGTTGGTCACAATGACATCGGCCTCGGGAACATCGTGCTGCAGCCGCTGCATGGCAATCTCCTGGCCCATGCGCATGCGGCGGGCCTTCGTCTCCGTGTCGCCCTCCATGGCGCGGCGTTCGTCCTTGACCTCGTGCTTGCTCATCTTCAGGTCCTGCGTGTGCTGCCATCGCTGATACAAGAAGTCGATGATGCCGATTACCAACAGCAGCAGCAGAAGCCAGATCGTCAGTTCCATGAGCATCGACGCAATCACCGGCAATGCCTGGCGGATGGGCAGCATCGGCAGCGTCGCAGCCCTTGGAAAATGCCCGCGAAACACAAGCACGACGATGATGATCACCGCCGTCAGCTTGATAACATTCACGAGCGTTTTGACGAGGCTGCGTCGGCTGAAGATCCGCTTGAGCCCCGCGATCGGGTTCAGGCGATCGAGCTTGGGCTCGAGCGGCTGGGTCGTGAACAGCAGCCCGATCTGCATCACCTGCGCCAGGTACGCGATGACGAACATCAGCAGCATGAACGGGAGCAGGATCTTGCCGGCCTCGAACGCGGACCACAGGACCATCGGCCCGACGGAATCGGTGCTGAGCAGGTCGCCGGGCGTCTGACCGCCCAGCACGCGGATCATGATGACGCGCATCGTGCCCGCCACAGCCGACCCGAACAGCGCGATCAGGATCGTGGCCCAGATCAGGTCCAGGGCGGAGCCGAGGTCCTGGCTTCGCGCCACCTGGCCCTTGTTCCTGGCCTCACGGCGACGCCGGGTCGTTGGGAGTTCCGACTTTTCTCCGAGTTCCTCTGCCATTGAGGGGGCCTCCGTGCCCCACGCCGCGGGCTTACGAGCCCAGCGACAGTGCCCAGTCTTGCAAGAGTGCGAGCACGCGCGCGATCTCATCGGCGGCGACGCGTTCCAGAACGGTGATGGAGACGGCCATGATCATCAGCCCGACGACGATCTTGATGGCGAACCCGATCGTGAGCACGTTGATCTGGGGCATCGTCTTCATGATGAACCCCATCGCGATCATGATGAGCAGGATGACGGTGACGATCGGCGCGGCGACGCGCAAGCCCAGCTCGAACGAGGCGGAGAGCGTTCCGATGACCATATCGAGCGGCGTCTGATCGAACCAGAAGCCGCCGATCGGAACCCGCTCGAACGTGTGCGCAACCGCCAGGAAGAGATGATCGAGCCCGCCCATGGTCAAGAACGCGCCGAACCCGAGGTAGAACAGGAGTTGGCCGATCACGACGCTGTCGGTGCCGGAGTTCGGATCGAACGCCCGGGCCATCGCCAGCCCCATCTGATAGCCCGCGATCATCCCCGCCAGCTGCATCCCCATGAGCGGCAGCATCGCGACCAGGCCGATCGTCATACCGATGAGCAGTTCCGTCGCGACGATAGGCATGAGCATAATCAGACTGGTGTCGGGGGGGGTGAGCGAGGACACGGAGATGGTCGGGTAGATCGCCGCGGTGAACATCACCAGCAGCAGCACCTTTATGCGCATGGGGACTATCGCTCCACCGATCCCGGGCGCGGCGAGAAAGATTCCCCCAAGCCGGGTGAGCACGAGCATGTAGGGCACCGCGTGCTCAAAGATCGCTTCGAAGGACAACATACCCGGAAGCTTCCTCCGGCCCGCGCGGGCCCCGGGGTTACATGAGCCGGAACAACTCCCCGGCGAACTCCACCATCCGCTGCACGATCCACGGGAGGAGGATCGCCGCAACGGAAACCATGACCAGGATCTTGGGCACGAACGTCAGCGTCTGGTCCTGGATGGAGGTGACGGACTGAACGATGCTGATGATCAGACCGATCACCACACCCGCGGCCAGTATTGGGGAGGCGATGCGGATCGCCTCGATCAGCGTGTCGCGCACGAGAAAGATCGTCACATCGTCAGAGGGCATGGCCGGAGCCTCCTTTGTTGCGTCCCGCCGCCGGGCGACGCACGAAGCACAGCATCAGCAGCCCCACTGCGGCTGCGGATGAGCCCGCCGGGACCGCGTCGCCGGTCGCGAAGCTCTCGAGCAGACTCCCCACGATGAGCTGCCACCCGTCCACCATCACGAACAGCAGGAGCTTGAACGGGAGGCTGATGAGGACGGGCGGGAGCATCATCATGCTCATCGAGATCAGCAGGCTCGCGATCACGATGTCGATGACGAGGAAGGGCAGATACACGCGGAATCCCATGAGAAACGCGGTCTTGAGCTCGCTGAGCATGTACGCCGGGATGAGTGTCGTGGTGCTCACGTCCGCTCGAGTCATGCTGGCGAGGTTCTCGCGCGAGATATCGACGCCGCGATGCTCCATGATCATGTACAGGCTGTTCCAGTTGCCCGTGGCTTCGATCTGTGCGAACATGAAATCACGCAGGGGCGCCGACGCCCGATCCCACAGCGTGTCGTAGTCGGTGATGAGGCCCTGGCGGTAGGGCACGATCGCCTCGTCGTAGATCCGGTCCAGCGTCGGCGTCATCACCATGAACGTCATGAACAGCGCCAGGGCGACAATGACCTGCGACGGTGGGAGCGACTGCGTCCCGATCGCCCGCCTCAGCAGTGCCAGCACGATCACGATCCGCACGAAGCACGTCGTCATCAGCATGATGGACGGCACGAGCGTGATCACGGTCAGGAGGACCATGATATTGACGGCGGCCGACAATCCCTGACCCGGTTCGCCCGAGGTGCCCTCCAACAGGCCCCCCACGCTGGCGAGCGGTTTGAGCGGGTTGAAGCCGTCTGAGCCTGAGCGTTCGGTCAGCGATAAATCGATCATGGTCGCCAGACGTGAAGCCACACCCGCGGCCGGGTCGTTTTCGGGCAAGGGTGGTCCGGCCACGTCCTGGCCCGCCGCGTCGGGTGCGACGAGCATCAGTGCCGCGGCGATCGCCACAGCGACGGTTCTGATTGGGCCGAGGATCACGCTCGCACCTCCCCGTCGCGCTCGCGCCAGTGCTCGAGGCGGCGCTGCAGCGACCCGAACGCCGAGGAATCCGCGCCCAGGTCAGAGCGGTCGCCCATGTGCTCGGCGATGGTGTCGGCGGCTTGCGAGTCGTCCCACAGTTCGGTGGCGTCGCCGGCCTCGGTGACCGTGACCCAGCGCCCCGTCGCGCCGATATGGGTGTCGCGCGCCCCTGGGTCGAGCTGGGCGCCGTATCCGGCGAGCATCGAGCGGAAGCGGCTGGCCATCGAGTCGCCGGCGTCGTCGCGGGTCTTCACAAGAACAGAAGCGACCTCTTCCGGATCGGTGATCTCGCACAGCGTCCGGAACCCGGCGCCCGCGCCGAGTCGCCCGCCCGAAGACTGCGAGAGCAGCAGCACGCGCTGGTCCAGCTTGAGCAGCACGAGCATGTGCCCCCGCCCGACGGGGTATCGCCCAATGCCGAGATGATGCCCCCTCGTCTCCTCGCAAGAGCTCGCAGCGCCAGAGCGGAGATCAGGATGAGGGCGAGCACTGCGAACACCGCACCGATGGTCCGGCTAAATCCGGCGCCGTTGTCGGGCTCATCAAGCCCCGTCCGGACCGACTGCGGCTCATTCACCTCAAGGGCACTGGTCGAACCCGGGCCGATCGGGAGCGAATCCCCTGATCGCACCGGTTCAACAGCCGAACGGGCGGAAAGGGGCGCGCTGTCGAGCGCCGCCGCAACGGGTGGCCCACCGGAGTGATCGATTGGTTCAGATGGGGTCTGCCGGGCAAGATCGACCGGGGGTCCGATCAATCCGTCCTGGGCCGCGTGCACGGCGGATGCGAGCAGTGCGCACAGCGCGGCAGTAAATACTGTGATTCGTGCGCTTTGTGTTGTGTGCAGACACCGTGTGGCCGTAAACATCTCGCCTTCCTGGCACCTATGGGCGGCTCCGCCGCCTGGGCATCGGGTCGCGGGCTCTCTAGGCTCCGAGTCGTTCGATGGTTTCCGCGCTGTTCTCCAGGATCTCGTTCACGCGCACGCAGAAGTTGTCGTTGAGGACGAGAACCTCGCCGCGCGCCACCGGCCTGTCATTCACGTAGATGTCCACTGGATCGCCGGCGAGTTTCTCGAGTTCCACCACGGCGCCCTCGCTGAGACGCAGCACGTCGTCGACCAGCATCCGCGTTCGCCCGAGCTCGATCTTCACGTTCAGATTGACGTCGCCGATGAGTTCGATGCCGATGGTGCTTTCCGGCCCCTCGCCGACCTTGAGATCCGGCATGTTGAAGGTCTTCTCTGCGCTGGCGGCGTTCGAGCCATCGGCCTGGGGCGGTGCCGCAGCTTCCGCGTCCGGCTCAGCACCCGAGGAGGTGTTCTCCGCGGCAACGGCGTCAGCCGCCGTTTCTTGCGCTTCGGCGGATCCGGGGCTAACCGCGTCGGACGGGCCCGAATCCGCGGCCTGCGCGGCGAGCTTTGACACAGCCTCCTGTGCAGCCTCGAGCGCTTCTTCCGCGTCGGCCGCACCACCGTCAGACCCGTCCGTCGGCGGCGACGACGCTTCGGGACCAGGCTCATCCGGTTGGCTCGTGTCGCTCGGGTTATTCGGGTTGCTCGTGGGCGAGCTTTGATCCTCATCGGCCATCCATGGCTCCCTTCGGATCCGATCTACACGGCGCGACGGCGGATCCTCCGTGCAACGCACCGCGTCCGGGCGGTCCGCCCGGGGCTTCGGGTCCATCGGACGACCCCCGTGCAACGGGCCACTTTTGCCCACAGTCGGCAAGATCTGCCGAACGCTTAGTTCACCGCGTGCCCCTCACACCGAGGGATGAGCACCCGATCGACACGCGGCAGCCCGTCCGCGTCGGAGATCCCGAACACCTCGTCGGCCAACACCGTGATCTGACGGTTCAGAGTGCGAAGATCGGGCTCTTTCAGGTGGGCGTGATGGGCCTTGCGGATGATCTTGCTGATTCGCTCGCGGATCTCGGCCTGCTGGTTTTCGAGGATGGTGGTCACGGTCTGCTCGTCGCGTTTCTTGACCTTGAGGTAGATGTCGATGCTCCAGATCCAGACACGCCCGGTCTGCATGTTCTGGAACTTGGCATTGACCAGCTCGATCTCGACGGGCTGCTGCAGCTGGGCCTCTTCCTCCCCGGCCAGATCGGCTATGGAATCCTGCGGCACCTTGCCCGTCATCGAGACGAACAGATACACCCCGGCCCCTTCAAGCAGCATCATCACGGCGACGATCGCGATCACCTTGATCGGGAGCTTCTTCTTCTCGACCGGCTTGTCTTGATCCTCATCGGGCATGGCTGGAACTCCTCGGGTCAACGGTCATCACGGCTGCCCCGTCCAGTTCGGGTCGGGGTGGCGCTGTGCTTGTGTTTCCTCGGTCATCAGGATCTGGACCCGTCGGTTCTGGGCCACTCCGCCGGGGCTGCTTCGGGAGATCGTCACCGGTTCGTGGTCCGCCCTGGCCACGAGCGACAGGATGCCCGGATCGATTTCGCCGACGCGGGTCAGGTACCGGGCCACGGCCCGGGCGCGCTCGGTGCCGACC
>JADFGU010000129.1 GCA_022567535.1 Planctomycetota bacterium
CGCCGTACGGCCGACGCCGCACGCGCTCCGTGAGCTGCCCGCCCTCCTCGTAGCCGACGTACCCCGGCGGCGCGCCGATCAGTCGGCTGACGTTGTGCTTCTCCATGTATTCCGACATGTCGATCGTGATCAGGGCCTCGGCCTTGCCGAACATAAACTCGGCGAGGCTCTTGGCCAGCAGCGTCTTGCCCACACCGCTCGGGCCCAGGAATACGAACGAGCCCATCGGGCGGTTGGGGTCTTTCAGGCCGCTGCGGCTGCGGCGCACGCTGCGCGACACGGCGCTGATCGCCTCTTCCTGGCTGATCACAGTCTTGTGCAGTTCCTGTTCCAGCTCGAGCAGCCGCGTGGCCTCCTCCTTCTCCAGGCGTGTCAGCGGAACGCCGGTCATCATGCTGACGACCTCGGCGACGATGTTTTCGTCGACGACGCCGTCGATCTCCTTCGAGCGGTCCTTCCATTCGCGCTGGATGCTTTCCTTTTTGAGGCGCAGGGTCTCGCTCTTGTCGCGCAGCTCGGCGGCGCGCTCGTAGTCGGCGTTCTTGACCGCTTCGTCCTTCTCGCCGGTCACGCGCTCGACCTCGCGCTCGATCTCGACCAGGTCGGGGGGCAGGGTCATGGATTGGATGCGAATGCGCGCCCCGGCCTCGTCGATCACGTCGATGGCCTTATCGGGCAAGACGCGCCCGGTGATGTAGCGCACCGAAAGATCGGTGGCCTGTCGTAGGGCTTCGTCGGTGATCTGAACGCGGTGGTGCGCCTCGTAACGGTCGCGCAGACCCTTGAGAATCTCGAGCGTGTGCTCGACCGTCGGTTCGTCCACGTGAATCGGCTGGAATCGCCGCGCCAGAGCCGCATCCTTTTCGATGTATTTGCGAAACTCGTCGAAGGTCGTCGCCCCGATGCACTGGATCTCGCCGCGCGACAGCGCTGGTTTCAGAACGTTAGAGGCATCGATCGCGCCTTCGGCGCCGCCGGCACCGACCAGCGTGTGCAGCTCGTCGATGAACAGAATCACGTTGCGCGCCTTGCGCACCTCGTTCATGACGGCCTTGATGCGCTCCTCGAATTGCCCGCGATACTTGGTGCCTGCCACCATCATCGCCAAGTCGAGCACGACGATGCGGCGGTCGTGCAGCAACTCCGGGACCGTGTAGTTGATGATCATCTGCGCAAGGCCTTCGACGATCGCGGTCTTGCCCACGCCCGCGTCGCCCAGCAGGACCGGGTTGTTCTTCATCCGGCGGCAGAGCACCGTAATCACGCGCTCGATCTCGGTCGCGCGGCCGATGACCGGGTCGAGCTTGCCCTCGCGGGCCAGCACCGTCAGGTCGCGGCCGAACGAATCGAGCGCCGGGGTCTTGCTCTTGCCCTTCTTGGTGACCTCGGCCGGCCCCGCCATCGCGGAGGTCTCTTCCGCATCGACGCCGGCCCCGAGCAGGTTCAGCACCTCTTCGCGCACGTCTTCCAGCTTGAGCCCGAGGTTCATCAACACTTGCGCCGCGACGCCGTCCTGCTCGCGCAGCAGCCCCAGCAGCAGGTGCTCGGTCCCGACGTAGTTGTGGTTGAGGCTCCGGGCCTCCTCGATGGCGTACTCGATGACCTTCTTGGCCCGCGGGGTCTGGGGCAACTTGCCCATGGTGACCATCTCGGGGCCGGCCTTGACCAGCCGCTCGACCTCAAGCCGAACCTTGCGCAGGTCCACTTCGAGGTTCTTGAGCACGTTGGCCCCGACGCCCGAGCCCTCCTTGACCAGCCCGAGCAGGATGTGCTCGGTGCCGATGTACTCGTGGTTGAAGCGCTGGGCCTCCTGGTTGGCCAGGGCCATCACTTTGCGGGCTCGATCGGTAAATCGCTCAAACATCGCATCTGCCCCCTTGCTGGGAGTCTGTCGTGCGTGGGTTCCGTCGCTGTCCTGCCTGAACAAGGAACCCACCGGTCCATACGCTGTCCACCGCCGACCCGGCGGGCGAATTCCCCGTTCACCGGAAAACCACCAGCCGGCGCGGCGAGGGCGCGTGCATGTATCGGTTGCACACGCCGTGCCAGTTGCCCAATCTCGCCGAATCGACCCGACGGCGGCAGAATCGGCCTCGCGCACCCCCGCCGGCGGCGGGTCGGACAGCCATATTCGAGGCCATGCTGCCGATCTGGCACCTCACGTGGCCACGGGCTCCCGAATGATATGCGTACAGAATCGCGGCGTCGGCTCTCCACCCGTCGCCTAGTGCAACTCGCGCTTCTTCAACGCGTGCGACGGGTTGCCCACGTACACGGTCTCGGGCGCCAGGTCCTTGTACGTGCTCGAGCGCGCGCCCAGCACCGACAGGCGGCCGACCTTGACGTTCGGCCCCACGTAGGCGTCGGCCCCGATCCAGGCGTCGGGCCCGATCTCGATCGGGTCGCGGATGAGCGGGAAGCGCCGATCCGTGTGGTCGTGCGTGCCGGCGCACAGGTGCGCATACTGGCTGATGATCGTCCGCTCGCCGACGGTGATCCGCCCCAGCGAGTACAGGACCGCGTAGTCGCCGATGATGGCGCCGTCGCGCAGGTCCAGGTTCCACGGCACCTCGACGTTCACGCTCGGGCGCACGCGCACGTCCTTGCCCACCTTGGCGCCGAACAGCCTCAGCAGCCCGCGACGAACCCCGTACCAGTTGTGAAAACTCACCCTGAACAGCGGCTTGCCGACCAGCATCCACAAGGCGCGCAGGACCTTCTGCTTGAAGGTCCAGGGGCTGGCCTCGGGGATGAGCTGCCCCGTCACGTCGGTGCGCCCCGGCAGAACCTCCTGCGTCGTTTTAGTGTCCGTGGCGATGGGTGCGGCCGGTCGATCGCCGGCGTCGAACGTCTCGGTGGGCGCCACCTGCGGCGAATCGACCTCGAAGCCAGCGCGCCCTCGCGATCGCGCCGAACGCAGCATCCGAAGCTTCATCTGGATCATCTGCTCGTACGTCGACAGCAGGCGGGCGTAGGTCATGCCGGCTCGACCCTCGGTGATCCCGCCGAACAGGAGCAGCGTCGCAATGTAGCGCATCGCCGGCCACGCGGGTACGCGGTACGTCACCTGCTTCCACGCCCGTCGTCGTGCGATGGCGTCGCGCGACAGGAGCTCGCCCACCCTCGGCAGCCGCGAGCCCGCCTCGACGAACTGGAGCGCTTCGAGCGAGCTGTACCGGTTGTGCTTGTCCAGCCAGTCGTACAGCCCCTTGCTGAAGCTGAGGTGCAGGTACGGGGCCTTGAGGAAGCCGAGCTCGCCGTCGGTCTCCTCGCGCTGGCCGTGCCCGAAATCGCAGAACCGCATCCGCCGCTTGTGGAACAGCCTCATCTGATACGTCGGATACCCGCCCGAGCGCTTCAGCCAGCGCCCCATGAACATCAGCTTGTGCGGGACGTGGAATCCCGCCTGTGACGGGCTTTGCCCGAGCAGCGACGCCATCTCGCGCACGATCTCGGGCGTGAACCGCTCGTCCGCATCGAGGTGGAACACCCAGTCGTGCTTCGTTTCGATGTTGTCGATCGCCCAGTTGCGCTGCGTCCCGAACGACTCGAACCGGTGGACAGCCACGCTTGCGCCGAGCGCCTCGGCCAGCTCGCACGTTCGGTCGGTCGAACCGGAGTCGAGCACGTGCACGTCGTCGCTGAACGAACACGACGCCAGACACTCCTCGATGTTGATCTCCTCGTTGAGCGTGAGCACGACCACCGAGACACTGGGCCTCGGGCCCTTCCAGTCCCGTTCGATCTGCGCGTGCCGATCGCTCATGCCGTGGCCCCCTCGCGCTCGATCACGTCGCAGAACCGTCCGCACAGCGCCCGCTTGCTCAGCCCGCTGCGGATGGCCTCGGTCGCGCGTCGGCCCATGTCCCGCCGATCCGATTCGGGTGCATCCGCCATCCGCCGGATCACGCCGGCCGCGCCCTCGGCGTCGCCGTGCTCCACACGCCACCCGATCTTGTACTCGTCGATCAGCTCCGATACGTGGCTGGGCGCGGGGCCGACGAACAGGATAGGCCTCGCCGCCGCCATCGCCCCGTACACCTTGCACGGGTGCACCATGCCCACCACCGCGTCGCCCAGCGTCACCACGTGCGCGTCCGCCGCCGACAACGAGTACTTCAGCTCCGACATCGGCTGGTACGGCAGCGAGACGATGTTCGTGGCGCCGCGCTCGAGCGCGGCCTCGACCTTCTGCTTCTCGAGCCCGCCCCCGATGAACATGAAGACGATGTCGGCGCGATCCTTGAGCCGCTCGGCCGCCTCGACCACGGTCGAGATCGGGTTCGCCGGCGAATGGTTCCCGCTGTACATGACCACGAACTTGCCGTTCAGGTTGTGCGCGGTGCGGAAGGGGTTGTCGGCGTGCTCGATGGCGTCCATCGCATCTTCGTGGGGCCACGGCGGCATCACCTCGAGCTTGGCGCTCACGTCGCGCTTGGAGTTCACGCGCTCAGCCATGAACCGGTCCAGCGCGATCACGGACTTCGATCGCCCCAGGATCAAGCGGTTGAACGCGTTGAGCGTCCGTGCCGAGAGCGATCGCTCGGACACCTTTCCCATCGCGATGACCTGGTCCGGATTCAGGTCCATGACCCAGTACGTGATCGGCACGCGCCTGACGAACGAGACGAACAACGCCGCAGCCGAGCACATCGGGGGCGACGTGCTCACCAGGATGCACGTCGGCCTGCGGGAGAGCGTCGCGCGGACCACCGCCTGGGCCATGAACGAAAGCCCGCCCACGATCCGGACTTTGATCGACCTCTTCCCGAAGCTCGACCACGGCAGCCGGCGGATCTCGACCCCGTCGATGGTCTCGCGCGCCGCATACCTCACGCTCGGGTCGTCGTACCCGCGCGCCGACGTGAGCACGCGCACCGTCCACCCGCGACTCACCATCTCGACCGCCGCGTCGTGCAGGTGCTGCCCCACACTCGCGGGGTCGGGCACATACACCTGACTCAGCAGGAGCATCGTCCTGGGTCGTGCTTTGGGCCGACTGTTGCTCACGACGCTCTCAAAACCGCCCCCCGCGCGAGCAGGGGAGCACGCCAAGCACCCGATTCTCTCGCCGCCCGCACCAATGGCGGCACGACATCACCATCATCTCGTCGCCGCAGACTCGCGCTCTTTCTTGAGCACGTGTGCGCCCTTGGGCGCCGCGCCGCGCCGGGGCGCCGTGCCGTGGTACTTCTTGTTGTGCTCTTCAAGGATCCAATTGTAGGTCTTTTCCATCCCCTGGCGCAGCCGGATCGACGGCGCCCAGCCGAACGTCTCGCTGATCAGCGTGTTGTCGCTGTTACGCCCGTTCACGCCCTTGGGCGCGTCGAGGTTGTAGCGACGCTCGAGCGTGATCCCCGCGATATCCTCGACGATGTCCAGGAGCTGGTTGATCGTCACCAACTCGTCCGAGCCGAGATTCAGGGGGTCGGTGCAGTCGCCGTGCAGGAACTTCTGCACGCCGATCAGACAGTCGTCAATATACATGAACGAGCGGGTCTGCAGCCCATCGCCCCAGATCTCGATGTTGTGGTCGCCCGAGAGCGTGGCTTCGATGACCTTTCGGCACATGGCCGCCGGCGCCTTCTCGCGCCCGCCCTCCCACGTGCCATCGGGCCCATACACGTTGTGAAAACGCGCCATGCGCGTCTCGAGCCCGTAATCCTCGCGGAAGTGCGTGCACATGCGCTCGGAGAACAGCTTCTCCCACCCGTACCCGTCCTCGGGCATCGCCGGGTACGCGTCCTCTTCCTTGAGCGCGACCACGTCCTCGTCAACCTGCTTGTCGCCGTTGTAGACGCAGGCTGAGGACGAATAAAAGTACCGCTCGATGCCGGTCTCCTTGGCCGCCATCAGCATGTGCGTGTTGATCAGCACGCTCAGCATGCACTCCGCCTTGTGGGTCTCGATGAACCCCATGCCGCCCATGTCAGCCGCGAGCTGGTACACATGGTCGGCCTGTGCGCAGGCCTTGTAGCAGTTGGCCAGGTCCATCAGGTCGCCGATGACATTCTCTGCGCCGTCGTGGACCTGGTACCACTCGCTCATCGGCTTTTTATCCACCGACCGCACGCGGTACCCCTGGCTGAGCAGATCGCCCACCAGGTGCCCACCGATGAACCCGCCCCCGCCGGCCACGACTGCAAGCTTGCTGCTCATGGTCTTTCCTCATCCAGCGTGTGCGCCCGTTCGCGATGCCTGAACGCGACGTGAGACAGGGCGCAAACTTTGATCGGACTCTCACCTCCCTCGCTGAAGCGGCATCCCCAGCGAGCACACAAGCACTACGGATTCGCCCGCCAGCGTGTTCGCCCCGGCGTCCAGATAACACCCCGGCGAGTTCGTCCCGCCCTCCCCAACGAGCCGCGACCGGCAGGGAGCGGTTCGCCTCTCCGAAACGAGCCGCGACCGGGAGGGTATCGCCGGCCCCGCGGGCGGTGAACAGTGAGCACCGTTGGCGGGCCGCTCCCGCCTCAGCCACCGCCGTTCCCCCTCAGCTAAAAAAACTCTTATAGGTTTTGCCAGTAGTGAGACCCCGAGGGCCTTGACTGTTATAGGGAGGCTTTTCTTAGCCGGGACAAGGCCGTTTGGATTCTTGCAATCGCGTCCCCGAGATGGTCTATCTTTATCGCATAGGACAGTCGTAGAAACCCTTCACACCCAAAGCCAGAACCGTTGGTGGTAACCACGCCCGTTTCTTGAACCAGATATTTGGCAAATTCCAGAGAGGGCGTCTTAAACTCGCGTATATCTACAAACACATAGAAGGCCCCCTGGGGACGCAGACACCGGATACCCGGAATGCCGTTGAGCCCCTCCACTAGGAACTGTCTGCCTTGATCGTATTCACTCACCAT
>JADFGU010000130.1 GCA_022567535.1 Planctomycetota bacterium
CTCTCCAGCGCACGGGAGTCTCTCTTCGCTTTTCGGATGGAGTCTCGGGCGCAACCGATTCGATCCGCAAGAGTCGATCGAGCCTCGTGCGAAGAGTGGAGTCCGAGCCACAAGCTTCGTGAAGAAACGCTCGACGCTCTGCCGCGGGCCGGGCGAGGGCGGCATCAAACAACTCGCGGGCTCGTCGGAACCCCTTTGAAGTCATGGCGGTACCTCCAGCCGATCCATTTCTTGAGCACGCAAAGGTCCAGTATCTGAAACGCGGAACTCGCTGAACAATAGGGTCACAGTAGGGGGCCAGCAGTTTGTTGCACCGCTCACAAACCAAACGGCATCTGATTCGTCTGGGTTCGACATCGTACCACAAAACGCTGGTCCGCTACATTACTCGGAATCCCGGCCAAGGTGCTCGGCCTTCCCCCGTGGCGCTCGATCCATGCCCGGATGCCGGCGGGCATTCATGCTTGATAGATCACATTCTCCGCGCTCGCGTACGCGTGCTCGGTGGGCGTGATGCCGAGCTGATGAGACTCGGTCAAGTTACTCCACGTGTGCTCGGTGCATATCTGCTCAACTCTCGCCAGGACATTGTCCATCGACGCTTCGTGCTGCATTTCATACTCCTCGCGGCCACACAAGACGCCGCCGAGGTTGTGCCACCACGCGACCTGGAATAGGATGCCGTGGCGTTGCAGTTCTCTGGCCAGGGAACATTCCTCTTCCCGGCTCGACGCCTTCAACTGGTTGTTTGCTGCGCCCATGATGATCTTGAACCGCAGTCGTGGTATGAGATCCATCGTGAGAATGCCACCGGTGGCACAGGGAGAAAACACGTCGGCTTGCACAAAGAGGATGTCTTGCGGCGGAACAACCTCGATGTCCGCGTCTTGGTGCGTGCTGCAGAATCGATCGACGATGTCCGGGTCGATATCCGTGACGACAAGCGCTGCGCCCTCGCGGATATAGTGCTCGCACAGCGGCACGCCGACCGCCCCCAAGCCCTGAACGGCGATCTTGGCGCCCCGCAGAGAGGGTGAACCCTTGACGAATCGGACAGCCTGCCTAACCGCCCGGTACGTGCCAAAGGCGGTCGGTGTGCCTGTCGCCCCGAGTGGTCCGCCCGGCCCCCCCGTGATGTTGCGCGTGAAGTGCTCCTTCAATACGTCCGCTAATTCGGTCGGAAATCCCATGTCCGGCCCAGTGAACGCCCGGCTCATGTCAAGGGCATAGGCCAGGAACCCAAGCGCCCCCATGTCGTCAAGGCGCACGGGCTCCATCATGACCGTCATCTTGCAGCCGCCGTAAGGTATCCTTGCGGCGAAGTTCTTGAAGCTCATGCCGCGGCTCAGGTTCAGCCCGTCGATGATGACCTCATACTCCTCCTCATCAAGTCCGTGCCGTCGGATTCCGCCCGCGCGCAGAGCATGACTTCGATTGTTGACGCCCAGGACATCGCTGTGAACATTGTTCATGAATCTGATATTGTTCTTGTTGTCGAAAAAGCAGTCGATGCAATGATGTTGCCCTTTCCGCAACAGCTCGATTACACTCTCAAGATAGTCCAGCGCCCCATGTTTCCGAAACAAAGCCCGGGTCGATGCCGCACCATGGCAAACAGCGTCTGACGTGAGCGGCGTGGACGTCGAGAATATCTTGTTGTAATTCGCCCAGACAGTGCTATGGTCCCACATCTTTCCCGAGGACACGTGGCATGTACCGGTTCTCCAGTCGTGCCCGATCGTCAACCGGTTCAGGTCTTCCTTCTCCAGAATGTCAAAGATGCTGTGGTGCATGAGGTCTCCGTCTGGTACGGGTTCGCAACTCTGCTCAATACCGTCCTCCACATTTTCATAATCTTTCGGCGCCTTGGCCGGGGCATCCGCCGGAAGGGCGCGATACGGCGGGGAGTCTACTCGTGGCAGACAGGTTCAGGCCCGTGTGCGGCCGGTACTGTGCAGTCCAACGCACCGGAACAACCGAAATCCGTGTTGGTTGATTGTCGGGTTGACGCGACAGTGGGGCGCTGGTGACCGACGCTTTGTTTACATCGAGCCCGACCGGACGAGTCCATGCCGCGGATCACCGTTGCAAGGCCCTGAAACCACTGGCTTTAGGATTCAGCCAGGTCGTGAGACCTTGCGAGAGTTCTGCCGATCGAGCATGTGGGTGGCACGCCCCGCAGGAGGATGAGAATTGCGGTCCACGCCCGCGCTTTGTGCGCCCGGGCCAGAATGCGGCATGAGTCTCGCTCCCGTGGAGCCACCAACCCAAGGATCTGCTGATGCTTTCTCGACCTCTTGATTCAGTATACTGTCCGGCTCACGCAACTCTCGAGGGAGGATCCGGTCATGGTCGCACGTCGTCGGTGTCTGAATCCGTTGCCATCGTTGCTTCGCCGCAGCGGCCCGCTGGTCGCCATTGTCGGTGCCGGCTGTGTGAGCGGCTCCGCACCGCCCGCGGCCGCACAACAAGTCGCCGGAGATGAACCTCCGAGAATCGCCGGCCGCCACGGCGCGGATGCAGACGTACAGTTTGCCGATCCCGCCACGCTCGACTCGAGCATTCCCACACCGGAGTCCATCATCGGATATCCGGTTGGGTCCAAGGCCGTTCGCTATGACGAGCTGGTGCGATACCTCGAAGCCCTCGCCGCAGCCTCAGACCTGGTTACGCTCAGCACACACGGCATGACGCATGAGGGTCGTCTGCTCTATCACGTTACGATCACCAGCGTCGCTAATCACGCGCGCCTCGATCGGATCCAGGCGGACAATGCAAAGCTCGCCGACCCACGCACGCTCGCCGGGTCTGAAGAGGCCCAGCAGATCATCGACAATCTACCGGGAATAGCCTGGCTCGCCTACAGCATCCACGGCGACGAGGTATCGCAGTGCGACGCCGCGATGCAACTGGCTTACCAGCTTGCCGCCGGCACGGACGAATCCACCCGCAGCCTGCGCAACGAACTCGTCATCCACATCGATCCCTCACAGAATCCCGACGGCCGCGAGCGATACCTGTCGCAGATTGAAACGCTCATCGGCAAGGTGCCCAATCCCGACATCGCGGCCATGCACCACGCGGGGCTCTGGTCCGCCGGGCGCGGAAACCACTATTTATTCGACATGAACCGCGACTGGCTGATGCAGACGCAGCCGGAGACACGCGGGCGGTCCACCATCATCCAGGACTGGAACCCCCACCTCGTGGTCGACGCCCATGAGATGGGCAGTCTCGATACCTATCTGTTCGATCCGCCGCGCGAGCCGCTCAACCTGCAGATCTCTCATAAGCTATGGGATTTGCGCCGAATGCTGTCGCGCGACCAGGCGGCCGCCTTCAACGAGCACGGGTGGAGCTACTACACAAAGGAGTGGTACGACGAGTGGTACCCGGGCTACACGAACGCGTGGGCGTCGCTGATCGGCGCGGCCGGGCTGCTCTACGAGCAAGCGGGTGTGAGCGGTTCGATCGTGAAACGTCCCTCCGGCGAGCTCTTCACCTACCGACTCGCGGTGAAGCAGAACGTCACAAGCAGCCTGGCTAATCTCGAAACGCTTCGGGCCAACCGAATCCGGTTCCTTCGCGAGTTCTACGAAGACCGTCTCTGGGCTCTCTCCGAGCAGCCGCCGTTCACCGGAACCTTTCTGCTCCCCCCGGGCGATGACCCGTCGCGCCGCGACCGCCTCATCGATCTGCTCGATCGACAGCGCATCGAGTACACCATTGCGGCCGATTCGTTCGACGCCGGCGATGCGACCGACATCTGGGGACAGACGCACGACTCGATCCGACTGCCGCCCGGGACGCTCATCGTCCGCTCTCAGCAGCCGCGCCGACGCATGATCCATGCGATCCTCGGCTTCGATCCGCGCATGACCGACGAGTTTCTGCTGGAAGAACGCAACGATCTGGAGAAGCACAAGGGCACTCGCATTTACGACGTGACCGCCTGGAATCTGGCGATGGCGTACGGCCTGGACGCCTACTGGGCGGCCCGGGTTCCCGATGTTGCCACGCACGATGAACCGACCGCGAACAGTCCCCTGTTGGGCTCGAAGGAACCGGCGTATGGGTTTCTCATCGACTGTCGAAACTCTGCCGTTCAACGCGCCCTGGTCCGACTGTACGCGCACTCGTGCAAGGTGCGTGCGGCGACCGAGCCGTTCACGATCGATGACCGCGAGTATCCCGCAGGAACGCTGCTGCTTCGCCGGCACGAAAACCCGGATGAACTACCGCAGCTCATGCAAGAAATCGCCTCGACTCTGAAACTGTCCGTTTATGGCCTTGATACCGCGCTGGCCATGAAGGGCCCGGACCTCGGCGGCCGGAAGTTCGTACTGCTGCATCCACCACGCGTTGCCATTGCTTCCCAATGGCCGATCTCTACCACCTCGTTCGGTGCGACCTGGTGGCTGCTGGACGATCGCCTCGGCCTGCGCGCCTCGCCCGTCAACGCACAAAGCCTCGGCTCCATGGATTTGCGCCGCTATAACGTGCTCATACTGCCGGCCTCGTCCGGTGCGCTGCGAGCCGTGCTGGCCGAGGGCGGGTTTGACAAGCTGCGACAGTGGGTGCAGGCCGGCGGAACGCTCATCGCTTTGGGCGGTTCCGCGGCCATGCTGACCGACGAGGAGCTCGACTTTTCCGAGGTTCGCCTGCGCCGCGATGTGCTGGACAAGCTGGACGAGTACGCCGAAGCGCTCGACCGCGAGCAAGCCGCACGGAAGATCACGATCGACCCCGCGTCCGTCTGGGGCGTAGTCGCGGACGAAGACGCGCGCGATGACGAAGACGGCCTCGAAGATCAAGAGCGGCCGGCTGAGGCCGAAGAAACGGATAAGCCCCCGTCCGAGGACATCGAACAGCTCAAGCGTCAGGATGAATGGCAGCGGCTGTTTAGCCCGCGCGGCTCGTTCGTCGCCGCCACACTCGATGACGAGCATTGGCTGTGCTACGGGCTGGACAATCGGCTTCCCGTGCTCGTCTCGGGCGGATCGGTGTTCATGGCCAAGACGCCGGGCGCCACGCCCGCACGCCTCGAATCCGAGCACGCACTCCGCCTGGGCGGGCTGATCTGGCCCGAGGCCCGCTCGCGCCTGGCTGATTCGGCGTACGCCACTGTCGAGCGCATGGGCGATGGCCAGGTGATACTCTTCGCCGGCGAGCCATTCTTCCGCGGATATCTCGAGGGTCCCGGCCGTCTGCTGACCAACGCTGTACTGCTCGGCCCGGGAATGGGAACAAACCAGCCCCTCCCGTGGTAGCCGCGCCGATCAGCGGATCCGCCCATTCAGGTTTCACCATCAGGGGGCCAGCAGTTTGGTCCACCGCTCACAAACCAAACGGCATCTGATTCGTTTGGGTTTGGTATGATGCCACAAAACGCTGGCCCGCTACCCTGACAGCGGTTGTTGCTCATGTGAGTCACCCTCTCGGCGAAGCGCTTCGCTTCCACCCTCGCACAATAACACCGATCACGCAGAGGTGGGTCAGGGTGCCCGCGATGGTGAGTGCCTCGAATGGTCGGCCCACAACGGCTCCGATGCAGATGACGAGGAGTCTCAGGTCACGACGCTTCAGGCGGTTGAAGATATCGTTCGGATAGGGTTCGCCGGTCCGAATGGCGAACTCTTTGGTCACATAGCTGGCCATGATAAATCCGAAGGCTGCCAGGAATCCAATGATCCATGGGAGCGGGCCTGGATGCAGCGAGGCGTATGCAAACGTCACTGCAAGAGCGATGGCCATGTCCCCGTATCGATCCAGAACCGTGTCAAGCCAGGCCCCGCGCGGCGAACTCAGGTGCTTGAGACGAGCGATTTCGCCGTCGCATCCGTCAATGATTGATGCGGCTTGAACGAGGAGACCCCCGATGAGACCGGTAACGAACATGCCGACTGACAGCAGACCTGCGCCCACCAGAGAGATCATAAAACTGATGACAGTGATCTGATTGGGTGTGATTCCCGTTGCCACCAGGCGTGCGGAGAGACGCGTGGAAATGGGGCGATTCAGTCGCTGGGAGACAAAGCCGTCCTCGCTTCCTTTGCTGAGCGACGCCAGCTTCCGCCGTCGCGCTTCGCGGTAAGCCTCGGGCGTGTCAACATCGATCCAGTCTTCACCAGTCACATCAACGGCATTGACCTTCCCGACTTCGGCAAGATCGCGTACACCGTCCGTCAGCGAATGCTTCTCTTGTTCATGTGCCAGCCTCAGAGCGTCGAACAAGGCATCGGTGCAGAAGAAGACACCTGTGTCTGCCGCATCCCATTCTTGAAGGTTCTTGCCGATACACACGACTCGATCATCGGAGGTCGAAACCTTGGTCACATCGTCGATGTCGAATAACCCTGCCTTATTGCGATCCAGGGCAAGAGATATTTCGCCCTGCTCCGGCTTGGCCAACAGGAGCCGCTCGATCAGCGTTGGTTCGACGAGGTGATCGGACATCGTGAGCAGGAAGGGGGCACCGTCCAGCTTCTCCGCGGCTGCCAGAGCGCTTGCGCCGTTGCCGAGTTTCCAATTCTCAGCAACGACAAAGTCGATGTCGCAGTCGCGGCGAGCAGCAACCTCCCGGTAGTGAGCCCGGACCTGGTCGGCTTCGTAGCCGAGAACCACGAGGAACCGATGAATACCCGCCGCCCTCAAGGTTGCGATCGTCCGCTCGGCCAGGGAGAGACCAAGCAGTTTCAGGGCGGGCTTTGGCGTTCCTTTGCGTGTGCGCGCAAGGCGTGAGCCCTTGCCGGCCGCCAGAATGACGGCGACTGGCGGTGTGCACGCGTCTGTATCAATGTCTGGTGCTGTTGAGTGTTTCAATGATCTCTCGGGCCAGTTCCTCCGTCGC
>JADFGU010000131.1 GCA_022567535.1 Planctomycetota bacterium
CGACGCCGTTGATCTCGAAGTAGTTTCAATCCGCGCCCCCGTGAGGGGGCGACACGAGCGGATCGTCGATCGTTATCGTCCCTTCGTCGTTTCAATCCGCGCCCCCGTGAGGGGGCGACCTACCTCGCGTGGGATCTGCCGTCGCAGTCGATCCTGTTTCAATCCGCGCCCCCGTGAGGGGGCGACCAGTGCTCCCCGGAAAGTCCCTCAAAGTCGAGATCACGTTTCAATCCGCGCCCCCGTGAGGGGGCGACGCTGCCATTGTATCTCGTTTGTTTACAGGGAGTTGCGAGGTGCTTTCCGCGAACCTGATCAGACTGGAGTGCTGCGGCATCGCGCGTCTTGGAACGGTTTGTCGTAACTCTTGACTTGTCAAAGAACTGCGCGCTTCGTGAACCGATGGCGGAGTGCGGGCGCGCTCTGGGTTCACGGACTACACGATCAGCGGCCTGTCGAGATCAACTGGGGGGCAATGCCCGCTGGAACCGGCGCTTCGATCCAGTGTTCGATGGTGACGCCGCTTGGCAGGTTGCTCTCGTCGATCGTGAGCACGTAATCGTCGAAAGAACGTGGCGGCCTGCCGCCTTCGCTTACTTCTTGGTTGAGGCCGACAGTGACTCTGCGGAAGAGCTGATCTGCGCGGGCGTTACCGAGGGCGCTGTCGTGCTTAAAGGCGACGCAGGCGCAGGGCGTCATAACCCCGCGAGCCGCGGAGCGGTCGTGCTCGAACATTTCGCGGAGTGCGCGCTTGACGAGCTGGAGGTCGTCATTCGTGAATCCAGTCTGCTGGGCGAGGTTTGCGTTGATGTAGCCGTGCACGCGGTACAAGCCGTAAGGGATGGTGAACTTGCGTCCCATGGTTCGGTTGTCACCTTGCTGTTTGGCGGCTTCTGCCTCTGTTGTGACAGCACAGCGTGTGATGGCGTGTTCGGCTGAGACGATGGGATCGATGCTGCGTGCGATCCCGAACTGAATGGGCCCGCGCACCTGTCCGCAGTTCACATCGGTGGCCATGAGGGCACCGAAGGTGCGGATATCGAAGAAGTTGGCGCACATCCAGGCGGTCAGCTCGCGTGCCTTGGCCTCGTCCTTGGGCATCTTGCGTTTTTCTGGCTTGAGCTTGAGAGCCTTATACGCCCGTGCGTGCTGATTATTGAGTACCGCTCTTTCCTTGACATAGATGTCATACGGCGGCTCTTCGCCGTGAACGAGTGAGATGAAGTTTCGGATCTTTCGTTTGAGGCAGACGTCTGTGACGAGACCCTGGCCGGTCTCAGGGTCTACTCGCGGGAGGTTTCCCGCGTCCGGGTCACCGTTGGGATTGCCATCGGTAACATCGAAGAAGTAAACGAAGTCGTAGCGATTCGTGACGGGTTCGGTTGTCATTCTGCTGCTCCTTTAGTTTCTTGTTTCATTGTCGGTGTCTTTGATGGGGTGAATAACGCCGTTCGCTGGTGGTAGTAGCCGAGATAGAACAGGCCTTGCCGCTCAAGCGAGAGGTGTCGTGGCATCCCGTCGTCAATGTTGTCCATGATCGCGCCGACCAGTTTCTCCATGTTGATTCGGCGTCCGGGATGACTTAGTTTCTTGAGATGATGCGCGTGGAGCCGAAGGAGACTCGGGAAGATAGCCGCGGGAGTGGCCGAGGCGGAGCCAAAGTATTTGTCTCGTATCGTGCGGCTGAGATTGTTGTCGTGTGCTTCTTCCTGGGTCTTCTCAAGGGCTGCAAACAGACGACCGAACTGATAGGCATGGTCTGAGTGATCTTCGTTGAGCGACACGGTCATCTCCGATTCTGTACTGGAGTTTGTGAAGCTGCCTCGCGTGAGACAGGCTTTGATGATCGATGCGCGACGATGCATCGCGGCGCGCCAGTCTTTGCGTTTATCGGTGTCGATGAACCCCTCAGCCCGTATGCGTTGGATAACCCCGGTCAGCAACGTGCGAGGATACGGAACGCCGGTGAGGATGGCGCGCGTGACTTCGCCAGCGAGCACCGGCGAGACTCGATCCGCGTCGGGCCACCCTGCCTTGGGCGGCGCGGTCTCGTTCACCAGGCGGCGGATCGAGGGGAACCGGTATCCTTTTGGTTCACCGTCCAGTTGGAGCGCGTCGGCGTGGTCGGCAATGCGCTCCGCGAATTCGCCAGCCGTCCCAGTGAGCCAGAATCGAATCGAGATGCGAGACGCATTTGGTGAGAGTCCGAGGACGTAGAATGGAGTCTCAAGGTCGTCGAGTTCTGTGCTCGGACGGCCTTGACGCAAGGACTTTAGGAATGCTTCGATGCCGGTAATGGTCTCTTCGTCTTCGGCACCAGCGATGACGAAGCCGAGCCAGTTCTCCACGGGCGAGGGGCGATCGCTCCAGAAGACGACGGAGGTGTCACCGACTTGTGCACGTCGTCGGCTGTCGGCGAGGAGGAAGTTCAGCGCCGTACAGTAACGAAAAGCATCGCGCTCGCCGACCGGAGCGTTGTAACACTGTTCGTTGCCGTATGACTCGAAGGCATCGAGATTGAAAGAGGCGAGGAGCGCACCTGACGTCTGGGCCCCCCATACACCTTTGATCTTCGGCTCGTGGAGGCGCGCGATCGGTTCCGCTTTGCCGGTCAGGAGGCTCTGGCCGAGTGTTCCATCATCGGGCGCGCACTCGATCTGCGTGTCCCAGTACGCACGGATCGCCGGGCGATCATGGACGAACTCGGTGGCCGTGCGGATGCGGAACACACCGAAGCCGGTCGGGGGCTCGTCAACGTCGATGTGATCGCTGAGATCGGCGGGCGACCATTGTTCGAGGAATGCGCTTACGGCTGCGAATGATTCGTCGTTGATCTCACCCGCGATCGCAAGATGGCGTGCGCGGAAGCCCTCGAAACGCTCCCGCGCCCAAGCGTCGTTGCGTCCGTCTGGTGCGAACCCCAGCGTGTACGTCGCGTTGTCCCAGAGAAAGCAGGGATTGATGCCGGATCCGCTCGGTTTGGACTGGCCTGGCACAAGCAGGGTGAACTGCTTGCGCGCGTCCTCGTCGCCTCCCGGCGGCGATTCGATGGCGTGCAATGAGCCGTCGTCGTTGATGACGATGACGAAGCCGATCTTCTGTCGGCTCCAGCCGAACGGGGCGATGTCCGAGTCCGGGTCGTCTTCGAGCCGCTGGTAGTAGTCGGTGAGTGCGTTCAAGATCATGCACGGACCTCATTTGAACGAAGGGGTGGGACGTCGATAACGCCGTCGCGCATGATCGCCCTAAAGAACCTGGGGCTCATGCCGTCGGTGAAATCGATGTCGTGGAGCATGTATCCAAGGTCGCGCTCGCCGACGAGATCATCGGGCACAGAGGGCAGCTCGTCTTCATCGAGCAGGGCGAAATCGGCGGGGAACTCTCTACACCCGAGGTAGGGTCTATGAAAGCACTGGCCGCGCTGGGCACGACGGTTGAACTGGTCGAGGTGCTTGCCGATCGGCTCCGACTCATCGAGGAGATCGATGTGCGCCTCGAAGACGTACTCAACGTCGCGGAGAATCGTGGAGGCGCGCTGCTGGCGCTCGTCTTCAATGAAGAGCCCGAGCGTGCCTCTGCCGCTGTTCATGGCGGTCCGGGCGGATCGCTCTGGGATGCGGCGGCCGACCTCGTTTCGGCGCAGGCCCATGAAGCGGATCGGACGGCAGACTCGCAGGCGGTCGATGATCCAGCGGATCTGGGGTTTCCAGTAAATCGCCTCAAGGATGCCCCGAGCGGCGGAGGGGGTGATCACGTCGTACGAAACGCGCTCGACTTTCATTTCGGGACGGGTGAAGCAGGCGAAGTCGCCCCAGACTCTCAGGCGCATTCCGTAACTCATGATGCCATCCTCATCAATTCAAGAACCCCAAGGATCTCTTGTCTGTGGTCAGGCCCACGCCTTCATTATACGCGTCTTTGTTCGCGAGGACGTACAGGCCGTCGTGCGGCTCGATGATGGCGTGGGTTGTCTTCATCTGCCGCACCGTGTGCTCGGGCACGTTGACCGTGTACCGTTGCAGCTTGCGGAGGAGTTTCCGGTCCGGCACGTCCGAGCGCTGCAATTCGCCCACGAGCTGCGCGCCTCTGTCGCCATAGGGCACGAAGATCGCCCGCTGGACGTCGTCGATCATCTTGAAGTTCAAGGCGATCTCGCGGAACATGGTGAGCATCCGCCCTGATCCTGAGAGGTCGCAGCACTGCATAATGCCGTTCTTGTCCCATTCTTGGTTGCGGCTCCAGTAGTGGAGCCTGAAGAAGGCCTCGACTGCGTCCGGTGAGAGTGGGTCGGCGGCGTGCTCCGGCAGAACGCTTCGCGCGTTGTTTGCGGCGCACGCGATCTCGGGTGGCGGGATTTGGTTTGTTTCAAAGACCTTAACAATTCCTAGATCCAATTGGCCCTCGCGATTGCATCGGCCGGCAGCCTGCGCGATCGAGTCGAGTCCGGCCATGGCGCGCAGCACGAGCGGGAAGTCGATATCGACGCCCGCCTCGACAACCTGTGTGCTGACCACACGGCATGGCTCGTCGGCAACCAGGGCCGCACGGATGCGCGCGAGCACGTCGGTTCGGTGTTCGGCGCACATCATGCTGCTGAGGTGAAAGAGCCCGGCGGCGTCGCTCAACATACGCCAGAGTTTGACGGCGTGCGAGCGAGTGTTGACGATGCACAGCGCCTGAGGGTTGTCGGCCAGTTGGCGTGCGATCCACTCGTCGTCCTTCTGGCCGACCATGTCGATGCGCGTGCGCCGCATCGCGTTGAAGAGCGAGGGGACGTCGCGGATGATCTCTCGCACGCCGTCGAGGCCGATGGGGAACTCATTGCGGTGGTTGAGGGCTGGTTGTGTGGCGGTGCAGAGGACGACGGTGCAGCCGTACGCCCGTACCAACTCGCCCAGTATGGCCAGGCAGGGGTGCAGGAGTTGGACGGGAAGGGACTGGGCCTCGTCGAGCACGATGACGCTGCGGGCGATTCGGTGGAGTTTTCGGCATCGGCTGGTGCGGTTGGCGAAGAGCGACTCGAATAGTTGAACATTGGTCGTGACCACCACCGGGGCGTCCCAGTTTTCGGAGGCGAGCTGGGCCCAGCGTGATTCCTTTTCGGGGTCGATGCTGCTGTGGTGTTCCAGCACGACGCCGGCATTGGCTTGAGATTGGAGCGCGTCGCGAAAAACGGCGGCGGTCTGTTCGATGATGCTTGTGTATGGGATTGCATAGATGACACGGCGCAGGTCGTGCGTCTCTGCGTGATCAAGCGCGAACGCGAGCGAAGAGAGTGTCTTGCCGCCGCCCGTCGGCACGGTCAGTGAGAACAAGCCCGGTGGGAGCGTGGCGGCGCTGTTACATTCTGCGAGCACCGATGCGCGAACACGGTTGACAGCCGAGGTCGGGTCGCCGAACGTGGCGATATGGTGACGCACGCGATCGTTGAGTTGTGCCATCGACGGGAGCGTGGCGGAGCGACTTGCCGTTCGGTCGGGTCGCATGAATGCCTCGGTCGCGAGAAAGTCGGCGTCCACGAGACATGAGAACAGCATTCGGCAGAAGGTGGCGAGTTGGAATCCGGCGTTGTGCGGATCGACTATCTTGGCACGCAGCTCACCGACAAGTCGTTCTTTGGTGATGTCTTCCGGCCGGCGTATCGCGTCAGGCGCTGCTGCTACGATCTTGTCGTGCGAGGGCAGCGGCTTTCGCAGCCGTTGGCGGAGCGACGACGACTCGTCCCCACGTGCGTCGGTCAATCCGGCGTGGTGACCGGCTATGCAGAACGCGAGGATGTCACCTGCGTCGCCGAGCAGCTTGGCGGCGTGCTGGGCACCGTATGTCGAGTGATCGACTCGGCTGAGCGTCTCAAGGTCGGCATCCGGCGCATCCGGATTCTTGATGTGACGCTGAAACTCAGGGCTGTACTTGCCGAGATCGTGCCACAGTCCGGCCGCGCGTCCCCAGCTTGGGCAGTCGAGGGCATCGGCGAATCGCGAGGCAGCGTTGGCGACTTCCTCCAGATGTGTCTCGACCTCCTCCCATTGGTTGGGAGGTCGGCTCGGCAGAGAATGCGCGTAGAACGGCATCACGTTCCCCCAACGCTCACGACGGTTTGAGGATCGGTGTTGGACCTGCTCATCGACGGGCTTCTCCGCGTCGGGATCATATCAACCTCGTTGCCCTTCGACGGAACATCCGCAATGGCAGGCGGGTTCCATGATGAGACTGCATTTCATCAGACTTGGGACATTTGGCGACCAATCTGCACCACGAATTACAAACTGCGACACAAACACCTCCGAGGAGCCCTTCATGCCGCGATGGTACTTCATTGCAGCGGTGGCTGCAAGCGGTCCCAAGCACCTGTCAAAGGGCAACGAACTCCTCTGAAGAGCGTGATGATCGGATAGTGCGTGAACGCACGGAGTATCCGATTGGTCTTGAACGGGCTCAGCGTCGTTACTGGTTCCTTGCAGATTCTTGCTCGCCGATGGGCCAGAATCTGGGAGCGATCAGGCGCTGCCGGCGCTGGCCAAATGGATCGTTCGATCGACCGTGGCGCTCAGTTGCGTGCCGGGCACAACGCGCAGAGCAATTTTCGCCCCATGATCCGGTGCATCGATGCAGATTCTCTCGACACACTGTCTCAGCGAGACCAGCCTCTCCTGCGGCAGGCCACGCCTCAGGGTGATCTCGAGCTGCCCGACGAACCCCATCGCCTCCTCGACGGTCGCATCGATCGACGCCTGGGCCAACTCGAGCTGTTCCAGTTCCTCGTCCCGGAGTTTCAGGCGCTCGCGGCGCTCGCGCAGCTCCGACAACCGCTGGTCGACGAACTCTCGGTTCACGGC
>JADFGU010000132.1 GCA_022567535.1 Planctomycetota bacterium
ACGCCCTGCGTCGTGGCGGAATGCGAGTCGCGCAGGAACAGCGGGACCGGCAGGGTCCGACCCTCGCGCACGTCCGCCAGCGCCTCATCCATGGCCAGATACGACGCGTTGGACTTGGGCGCCAGCGCCAGGTAGATCGCGCACTGCGAGAGCGTGATCCGCGCCTCGGGCATCCCGATCCGCTCGACCAGCTCCCAGCACGCCGCGGCCACCATGATGCCGCGCGGATCGGCGTTGCCGATGTCCTCGCTGGCCAGGATCGCCAGCCGACGCGCGATGTAGCGCGGATCCTCGCCGGCGTCGAGCATCCGCGCCATCCAGAACACCGCCGCGTTCGGATCGCACCCACGGACCGACTTGATCATCGCGCTGATCGAGTCGTAGTGCTCGTCGCCGGTGGGCGAGTAGACCGCCGCCTTCTGCTGGATGCTCTCCTCCGCGATGGCCCTGTTGATGGTGATCGTCGCAGCCGACCCCGCGCCCGCGCCGCCAGTCTGTGCGTTCTCATCCCCGGACGCCGAGTTCTCACTCCCGGACGCCGAGTCTGAGCCCGCCGCGGGCGAAGGCTCGGATCCCGCCGCACCATCAGAACACGCCTTCAAGCACGAAAACACCGCGACTTCCAGCGCCGACAGCGCCCGCCGAGCGTCGCCGTCGGACTTGATCGCCCACACCCGCAACGCCTCATCGGTCACCTCCAGCCGCAGCCCGCCGTAGCCCCGTGGCCCGTCGGCGATGGCGTGCCGCAGCAGCCGGATCGTGTCGTCGATGGAGAGCGGCTCCAGTCGAAACAGCGTGCTGCGGCTGACCAGCGCGGAGTTGCAGGCGAACATCGGGTTCTCGGTCGTGGCGCCGATGAGCGTGATGACCCCGCGCTCGACGTCGCGCAGCAGCACGTCCTGCTGCGCCTTGCTGAACCGATGGATCTCGTCCAGGAATAGGATGGAGCGCCGCCCCGTGGATTCGAGCCGACGCCTCGCCTCGTCGATCAGCTCCCGGATGCGCTTGACCCCGACCGACGAGGCGTTCTCGCGCGCGAAATACCGTCGCGTGTGGATCGCGATCAGCTCCGCCAGCGTGGTCTTGCCCGTCCCCGGCGGGCCGTGGAACAGGATCGACGTGATTACGTCCGCCTCCAGCATCCGCCGGAGGAGCTTGCCCGGGCCCAGGATGTGCCGCTGACCGCGAAACTCGTCCAGGGTTCGAGGCCTCATGCGCACAGCGAGCGGTTCGACCGCAGCTAGGGCCTGCTCGCGGTTTTCAGCCCAGAGATCGTTCACGGGGCGATCCTACCCCACGAAATGGCCGAAACCTGGGAGAAGGAGATGAGTGACCGCTAACATGCGCCCGTGCTCTGGATCTGGATCATTCTGGGGGTTACGGCCCTGTTCGGATGGGCGTGGGTGGCCAGATGGCTGCTGAACAACCCTCGCGGCGACCTCGAAGCGGGGCTGGTGCTCCTGTTCCTGCGCGTGTACGCCCGCCTCTGCCACAGGCTCCGCATCAACGGCAAGGAGCACATCCCGCGCGGCCTTCGGGCCGGGCCTCTGATTGTCGTCGCCAACCACACAGCCGGGGTGGACCCGGTGCTGGTGCAGGCATCGTGCCCGTTCGAGATCCGATGGGTCATGGCCACAGACATGCGCCACCCGCTGGGCGAAGTCTTCTGGCGGTGGTCGAAGATCGTGTTCGTGGACCGCGTCGGGGGCGGGGTGGACGGAACGCGTGCGGCACTTCGGCACGTGGCCGAGGGCGGCGTCCTGGGCATCTTCCCCGAGGGCGGCCTCGAACGCCCCCCACGCGTCATCCGACCCTTCCATCGTGGGATCGGGTTCATCATCCGCAGGACCGGCGCCCGCGTGCTGCCCGTGGTGATCGAGGGCACGCCGCAGATCGACCCGGCCTGGGCCAGTCTTTGGTGTCGAAGCCGATCTCGCCTCACCTTCATGCCCACGATCGATTACACCGGCTCGAAGCTGCGCGCCGGCGACATCGCCGAGGATCTCCGTCGGCGGTACCTCGAATGGACGGGGTGGGAGTCGAGCGAGCCCGAGTCGCTCCGCAGACCTCGCCACGTGGGAAACGGGGCGCTGAACACGCCCGAGGCCGTCGCCCCCCGCGCTCAACAAACGCCCCGAAGCGCTTAGCACAGATGTGTTGCGGAACCTCCACTGGTGTCTATCAACGCGTCGCGCCCGCACCCGGACGGACGCCGAGTCCGAGCCTTCGCCCGTACGAGCCGCGACTGGAAAGGAGCGGTTCCGGGTCCGATCCCGAGCGTCCATACCGCTTCCTGCCGGGCGCGGCTCGTCAGGGAATCGGGATCTTCGCACGGATCGCCTCAAGGCGGCGCCGGTGGATCTCGCGGTCGGGCTCGATCCTGGTGAGCGCCCGGACATGCCGCTCAGCTTCGGCCCAGTCACCGGTGCGCACCGCGACCTCCGCCGCCAGCTCGCGCATGTCCGCGTCGAACGGCGCGATCTGGACGGCGCGTTCAGCCTTGGCGCTGGCGCGAGACCAGTCGCCACGGGCAGCGTATCTTCGCGCCAGCGCCACCGCGTACGCCGAAGTGTGCTGCGCCCGCGCGTCGAGATACTCCAGGTGCACGACCGCATCGTCGGGCGCTCCGCCAACGCCGTCGAGAAAAGTCTGCGCGAGTCGGCGGTGCGGCATGTCGTCCACCGGCCGCGCCGCCGCATATCGCTGCAAAAGCAGAACGAGCGCCGGATCCGGCTCGCGATCGGCCCGCTCGATGGCCGCGTTCACCGCAAGTTCCAGCACCCCCGGGTGGTCGGGATGTTCACCGAGCCACTTCTCGACTAACTCGGGCGTGGGGCTGGGCAGGGGCGCATCCTCGTCGGCGTCCTCGTGCAGTTCGGCACGTCGTAACTCGTCGATGGTCGGCACGCCCTCGGGCAGGGTCATGCCCCAGGCAACAGCCTGCCCACGGGCCCAGCCGGCGAAGTCGCGCATGAAGCTCTCGGTCGACAGCCCCAGCACCTCGTCGAACGCCGACGACTCGCCCTGTCCCTGCGCGTATCGGTCCATGAGTTCCAGCGGCGCCCGCGGGCCGAATCGCTCCACGATGTATTCGTACATCCAGTGCCCCTGCGCGTAGGCCTGCGCGCGATCGGTGGGCGTGTCCGGGCGGACAAACTTGATATTGATCTCATCGAGCGAGAACAGCGCGTCGTTCTCCAGCGCCGTCGCGAGCAGCTTGGCGCGATTATAATCGCGCGGCGTGTCCTCGACATACACCGCCGCAGCCTCGGTGAACCAGTGCGGGATCCGGTTGCGCGTCCGCGACAGCGTGACGGTGTGCGTGTACTCGTGCTGGATGACCCGAGGCCACAGGTAGTTGCCCACGCTGTGCCCCGGACCCTCCTGCGGGCGTTCCATCGCGATCACGGGCCCGGTGGCAGCGGCGATGGTGTGGATGCCCGGCATGCCCGTGATGCGCACCGCGAACCAGCGGTGGTCCGGCATCAATTCGATCACGGTCTTCGCCGCCGGCTCGTGGTCGATCCCCGATGGACCCGTCACCCGCGCGTGGATCCGCTCGAGCACGGGCAGCATCTCGGGCGCGAGGATCTCGTCCAGCCCCGGCTTGAATCGCACGATGAAGTGCTCGCTCTCGATCGTGTCATACGTGAGCAATTCCTTGATCAGCGCCAGGCTGTTGGCCGCCCGGTCGTTGAACGAATCCAGCTCCGCCGCACGCCGCAGCGCGCGCAGCGCCTCGATGTCACGCCCCGACTGCAATTCGAGCAGCCCCAGCTCGATCACGGGGTCCGGGAGCATCGGGCGTCGCCGGGCGGCCTCGGCCAGGAACCGCGACGCCTCGGCGTACTGACGGTTCTCCGACAGCGTGCGCCCGACCTCGAGATACGCCTCGTGCGAGCCCGGCGACAGCACGTCGAACGCGTCCAGCAGCTCCTGCGTCCGCGCGAAGTCGTATCGCTCCGCAGCGATGGCAGCCTGCAGCGCCAGCGCCGTGCGCATACGCGGGTGCCGCCGAAGCGTCGGGCTCAGCTCTCGTTCAGCCGCCTCCGGATCGTTCTGCCGAAGCCGGGCCCGTGCGAGCAATACGTCGGCCAGCGGCGACCCGGCCGACTTCGAACCGGGCTCGCCCTTGCCCACGAGTCGGTCCAGTTCACGAGCCGCGCTTTGGACACCATCGAATGCGAACGAATCGTTCGCGATCCGACCCAGCAATGCCCAAGCCCGCGCACACCGCGGATTGAGCGACAGCACCTCGAGCGCCGCAGCCCGGGCCTCGGTCGGATTCGCCTTCTCGTACAGCAGTTCCGCCTCGGCCAGGTGCGCCGGCCAGTAAAACCGGTCCAGCGTTCGGGCCCGGGCCAGCAGCTGCATCATGACGCGGAAGTCGGCCCCCCCGGCCCGCTCCTGCCCCAGGATTCGGGCCCGCAGCACCAGGCCCCGCACGCCCTCGACCAGTTCCGGCGGGTCCAGCGTCTCGCCCGCCATCGCGGCCAGCACCGGCTCGAGCGCGCGAGCCGCGTCTTCGAGTCGGCCCAGCGTTTCCAGCGCTTCGGCCCGGAGCACCACCGCCCGGAACGATCCGTCCTTCTCGATGAGTTCCAGCGCCTCGGCGCACTCGCCGCGCAACAGCATCGCCTCGGCCCGATCGAGCAAAGGCGAAGCCGGGTCGGTCAGCGAGGAGTCGTGCAGCTTCCCGGTGACGAGCGAGGCACGGGCCCGACGGGCGGGCGTGTCCAGGTCGTCCTCAAGCCACACACCGTGGAACAGTCGCAGGTCGCGCCGCTGCTCGTCGGTGTGATACTCAGCGTCGATCAGCGCCCGCACGTGCGGGGCCAGCGTCGGCCCAGCATCAGGTCGGACCGCGACCTGCCCGATCGCACCCGTGGCCGAGACCAGGACGGCAAGGGCCGCGCCCAGACGGACGCGCGCGCCAAAAACGCCCGGTCCTGAGGCGCTCATGGGCCGTCCCACTCGCGGATCTGCGCGTTCCAGCCCTCCGGCACGTCCGTGCTCATGAGCGTCGGGTCGATGCTGTCCTTGTCGTTGATCTTGACGTTGATGAGCTGGATGACGGAGATGTCGCCGTCGAAATCGACCGTGCGCGCCATGCGCGGCAGCAGGCGGCCGTCCTCAGACCGCGTGTACCAGAGCCGAATCTCCTTCAGATCGATCGTATCGATCCACGCGTCGTGCGGCGTGAGTCGCAACTGGTACGAGCCGCGCGTGAACATCACCAGATTCCTCGCCGCCTTCATGTCCTCCGCCGCGTGCTCTTCGTTGGGATCGAGCGTCAGCCCGTCGTCGTGCACAAGCAGTTCAGCCTCGAAGCGCTCGAGTATGTCAGCCTTCTTCTGACCGATCGGGATCGGGAACGGGCCCTCGCCGATGCGCAGGGGGTCGGCCATCTCGCCGGGGCGGACGACCTCGCGCTTGATGATGAGCTTCTGGCCGGGCAGCTTCTCGACGAACCAGTGCCCGTCGAAGATGTAGATCTTCACCTCATCTTCGGCGATGTTCCCGATGAAGAACTTCTCGAACCGCACGCCGAACGTGCGCCGCGTCGGCACACTCTCAAGAAGCTGCCTGACGAACTGCATGTCGCCCAGCCGCACCTGCCGGTCGCCGAGAAACTGCGACGTCTTGGTGTAGCTGATCTCGGCGGTCAGGAAGCTCAGGTCGGCGTCGGCCGTCTCCAGCGCGTCGAGCAATTCGTCCGCCGAGGCGAACTCGGGCTCGTCGTCCGTCGGCGGCTGCGCCGACGCGAGCAGCGAGCCGGCGAGCGAGAGGACGACCAGTGATGCAAGCGGTCTCAAGGTCATGTCGATGCTCCCATCCCTGATTCACTCCAATAAACAAACTCTAGCGAGCCGGGCGGTCCCCCGCCCGGTCTCTTCTCCCCCCAATCCAAAAACCAACAACCGCCGCCCCAGACTCATCCTCGCGCCTCCCCGCCGCCACTCTGCCCAAGAAACGACCGCAATATCGCCGCCGCCGCGAGCGCGTCCCGTCGGCTCTTCTTCTGGCCGTGCGTCAGCCCGGACCCGGCCATCGCCCAGTCCGCATCGGCCGACGTCAGGCGCTCGTCGTGCAGATGCACCCGCCGGCCGGTATGCCGTGCGAGCCGATCGGCGAACGCGCGGACCAGCGCCGCCCGAGGCCCCTCCGAGCCGTCCATATTCAGCGGCAGTCCCACCACCAGCTCCGCCGGGGCGTCCTCGCCGATCTGGGCGTCGATCTCGCCCGCCAGCGCGTCCAGCAGCGCCGCACCGTCCGACCGCGCCATCGGGATCTCGACCACACCCATCGGCGTGGCCAGCCGCGTCTCACCATCACCCAGCGCCAGCCCCGTCCGCCTGTCCCCAAGATCGATCGCGAGGTACCGCATACGCCTCATTGTTGCAGCCAACACAAACGGACGCAGAATCTGATATCTCGTCGAACCAATCCGGCCGGGGACGGGTCTAAGTGGGGGACCGAAAGGACGCCGATGGCGGATCCGATGACGGACGAACAACTGCTGGCCTCGTTCGCGGCCGGTGACACCGCGGCGCTGGGCGCCCTGGCCGAGCGGCACGAGCGGGCTCTGCTCGGGTTCGCCCGAGGCGTGCTCGGCGGCGAGGATCTGGCCCGCGACGCCGTGCAGGACGCATGGGTCCGTGTGATCAAACACGCGGGCTCGTTCAAGGGCCGAAGCACCTTCAAGACCTGGATGTACCGCATCGTGATCAACCGATGCAACGAGATCAAAGGTAAAGGGCGGCGGCGCTTGGCGGCGCTGCCGATGGACGCGGGCGAGCCGGCGGCGCCAG
>JADFGU010000133.1 GCA_022567535.1 Planctomycetota bacterium
GATCTCGTCGGTGGTGACGACCGTGGGCGGGGTGGGCGTGGTCTCGGGCATCGTCGGGCTGTGCGCGTGGAAGGCCGGCGATTCGATGAACATGGTCGGCGCCGCGTTGTCGTCGTCGAGCCCGGCGTCAACGGTCTTTGCGCTGATCGATCCGCGCCGTGGGCTGAACGGCACGATCCCCGAAGAGGGCCTGGCCGCGGCGCGCGTGTTCCTGTTCGCCGGCGCCTGCGTCTCGGCCGTCGTCTACGCCGCCATCGTCGTCGCGCTGCGCGCTCAGATGGAAAGAACCTTCGATTTCACCACCCGCAAGCTCGCGGGCACGACGTAGCAGCGCGGCGCGCAAACGAGGCACGACCGGGAGGGAGTGCTCCGAATCCCAACGAGGCACGACCGGGAGGGAGTGCTCAGGGCGCGACCACCGCGAGAGGGGTCGTCGAACCTCCGCTCCCTGCCGGTCGCGGCTCGTAATCTGTTCGAGCTTGGAAATCCGTGTCAGGCGTCCTCGGCGCGGACGATCTGCCACTCTTCCAGTTCGATGGGGGCCTGTCGGCCGAAGATCGTGACCAGCACGCGGACCAGCCCCTTCTCGGGCAGCAGTTCGTCCACGCTGCCCTCGTACCCCTGGAACGGGCCTTCCTTGATGACGACGTGCTCGCCGCGGGTAAAGACCAGCTTGATCTCGGGCTCTTCCTCGGGCTTGCGCGAGTCGAGGAGCATCTTCTCGATCTCGTGCGACTTCATGGGCGTGGGTCGGCCGGCGGTGCCGACGAAATCGCCCACACCCGTCGTCTCCTTGATGAGGAAGAAGACGTCCTGCGGGATCCGCCCGTCCTCCTCGAGCTGCATCTCGACGAAGACGTAGCCGGGGTACAGCTTGGTCTCGGTGATGCGCTGGCGGCCGCCCTTGATGGTCTTGGTCTTCTCGGTGGGGACGAGGATACGGCCGACGAAGTGGTCCATTTTCTCGATCTGGATCTTGCGGAGCAGCGTCTCGCGAACGGAGGATTCCTTGTTGGACGCGACGCGCAGGACGAACCAGTCCATGCCCTCCCGGCACAGCACGTCCTCATCGACGATCACGTCGCCGCGCTCGTCGATCCGGCCGTCCAGCGGCTTGGACGCGGGCTTGCTCGGCGCGGGCTTGGGCTTCGTCGGCACGGGCTCGGGCTCTTTCGCCGCAGGCTCGGGCTTCGTGGGCGCGGGCTCGGGCGGGGCGTCATCGACCGCCTCTACGGTAGCGGGCACGGGCGTCGGGGGCGGCGTCTCATCCACCGCCTCTTCGACCGCGGCCGGCGCGGGCGGGTCTGCCTGGACGGCTTGCTCGGCGTCGGGCCCGGTCCGTTCGGGCTCGGCCGGACTCTCCTGGGCTGTCGGTTCGCTGTCGGGCACGGTCTGCTCCTGAGAAACAGTGGGCGCGCGGGCTACTGCTGCAGCACGCCGACGAACTTGAAGAACGCGGCGAAAACGCTGTCCACAACGAACAGCCCCGAGGCGATAAAGAGCGAGGCGAAGATCACCACCAGCGTCGAGCGATAAATATCGCGCCTGGTCGACCAGTTGACCTTCTTCATCTCCCCGTCCGTCGAGATCAGAAAATCCACCGGGCCGGGCTTCAGGGCGGTCATGAGATAGATGAAGGCCGCCCCGACAAGGAGGGCGAGTGCGGCCACACCCGCCTGCAGGTAGACCTGCTCGAAGACCTGGATCGCGGAGACGCCGTTCTTGGCCGTGACGCCGGTGAATCCGCCCGCGGACGTGATCGTGGTGGCCTGGATCGGGTCGAAGCTGGAGTCGGTCACGCGGAGGTCGACGACCCGGAGCAGCGTGGTCGAGCCGACGATATCAACGCCTTCGAGGATCCCGGCGGCGAACTTCTGGTCGCCGGCGAAGAGTCGGATGGTGTCGCCGACGGTCGGCTGGCCGGTGGCGCCCAGGACGGCGATGTCCCAGCGCTTGATGGGCAGGCGGACGGCGCTCATCTGCTTGTAGAGCCACCCCGCCGTGGACAGCACGAGCACGCCCGCGCACACCGCCGTCATCACGCGAACCCAATACCCCTGACCCGATCTGTAGATGCCCCAGCTCATGGATTGATCTTTCCGCGCGTCCCGTGCCGCAAAAACCGGCCGGAACGCCGACGAACCAGCCTGCTGTAACGAACACGCCGAGAAGGACTTGAACCCTCAACCTGCGGATTTGGAATCCGCTGCTCTGCCAATTGAGCTACCGGCGTCCGCGTGGTGGGCGGTCCGGCCGCCCGTGTCACTTGCGCTTGATCTTGTGCAGCGTGTGCCTGCGCAGACGAGGTGAATACTTTTTGAGCCCATCCTTGAGCTTCTCGGGCAGCCCGCCCTTGGCGTTGACGGAGGTGCGGTAGTTCAGGTCGCCGGTCTCGCTGCATTGAAGCCACACGTACTCGCGTGCGGCGGATTTTTTCTTGGCCATGGCGTCAACCCCGTTGCCGCGGCCGCGTCGCGCGCGATCGGCCGAGCGTGAATTGTCAGAACTCGCCCGGGCGCGCTGTCGGGCGCCCGGCGCCGGCGTTGTCTTCTGCCGGGCCGACACCCACGCGCGGGCGTCGGCGAAGGGTCACTCGATGATCGAGGTGACGGTGCCCGAGCCGATGGTCCGCCCGCCCTCGCGCACGGCGAAGCGCAGGCCCGGCTCCATCGCCACCGGCTTGCCCATCAGGTCGATCTCCATCTCGATGTTGTCGCCGGGCATGCACATCTCCGCACCGCCCAGCAGGCTGGTCGAGCCCGTCACGTCGGTGGTGCGGAAGTAGAACTGTGGGCGATAGCCGGTGAAGAACGGCGTGTGTCGCCCGCCCTCCTCCTTGGTCAGCACGTAGACCTGGCCCTTGAACTTGGTGTGCGGCTTGATCGAGCCGGGCTTGCAGATCACCTGCCCTCGCTCCACGCCGTCCTTGTCGACACCGCGCAGCAGCAGCCCGACGTTGTCGCCCGCACGCCCCTCGTCCAGGGTCTTGTTGAACATCTCGATCCCGGTCAGGACGGTCTTGTGCGGCGCCTCGGTGAGCCCGACGATCTCGACCTGCTCGTTGATCTTGCACACGCCGCGCTCGATGCGCCCGGTGGCCACCGTGCCCCGGCCCTTGATCGAGAACACGTCCTCGACCGCCATGAGGAACGGCTTGTCCTCCTCGCGGTCGGGCTGGGGGATGTAGCTGTCGATAGCCTCGAACAGCTCGTCGATGCACTTGGTCTTCTCGTCATCCTTGGGATCGCCCATGGCGTCGCTGGCGCAGCCTCGGATGACGGGCGTGTCATCACCGGGAAACTCGTACTTGCTGAGCAGCTCGCGGACCTCGAGCTCGACCAGGTCGAGCAGCTCGGGATCGTCCACGAGGTCGATCTTGTTGAGGAAGACGACGATGAACGGCACGCCGACCTGACGGGCGAGCAGCACGTGCTCGCGGGTCTGCGGCATCGGGCCGTCGTCGGCCCCGACCACCAGGATCGCGCCGTCCATCTGGGCGGCGCCGGTGATCATGTTCTTGACGAAGTCGGCGTGCCCGGGACAGTCGACGTGGGCGTAGTGGCGTTTTTCCGTCTCGTACTCGGTGTGCGACGAGTGGATGGTGACGGTCTTGGACGCGTCACGAACCGTGCCACCCTTGGTGATGTCCGCGTAGGACTTGATTTCACCGCCGAAACGGACCGCGCTGCGCGCCGACATCGCCGCGGTGAGCGTGCTCTTGCCGTGGTCGATGTGACCGATGGTGCCGACGTTGACGTGCGGCTTTGTTCTTTCGAAGACGGCCTTGGCCATGGGGGCCTACCTCCACTTTTAGGACTCGGCCCGGTGTGGGCCGACCCGCAGAAAACACCACGGCCCGCGCGTTACCGCGGGTCCGCGACCGATCCGGCGACGCGCCGGATCCGTGCTCGACATCTCACCGACATTGTACGCCGCCCACCACGGGCGGGCCTCTCCTGCGGGCACTCACGGACCCCGCTTCACAGCCGCTGATGGGATTTGAACCCGTGACCTCACCCTTACCAAGGGTGCGCTCTACCACTGAGCTACAGCGGCGGTTCGCTGAATCGACGGGAAAAACCGCCCACTCGCGGAGAACGAGCGGCCACCGAACGAGCAACGATGATACCGCCGACCGTGGGGCGGTCAACCGGCCCGGCACCCCGGCCGTACGATCGCACGAGGCCCATGTGTCACGCTCCGGTGCAATTGCCAACGCTCCGTCACTGCCCGCGCGCACCGCGTGCGCAGCGGTCGCCGCCCCGGGCTGGATCCTCCTGGCGTGCTGGGCGGCCGGGCGCCTGCTCAGCGATCGATGGGCCTGGTCGCAGTGGCTTTTCTGGATCCCCACGCTCGCAGCCGTCGTCCTCGCCGGGACGCTTTTCGCCCTCGCGGGCGTGATTCGGCGTGCGACCCGTGGCAGCACCAAACGACGCCCCCGCCTTGCGCCGCTGGTCTGGATAGCGGTGGTGTTGTGGATGATCGTGTGGGACTGGCGAGGCTGGGCGTGGGCGGCGGCGGCGATCGTCGGTCGGCCCGAGCCCGCGCTCACCCTCGTCACATGGAACGCCTCCAACGCACGGGCGCCCGACCTGTCGGCGATGATCGACGCATACCGGGCCGATGTCCTGATTCTGACCAACCCCCCGCCGGGCGTCTCCTGGCCCGGCGTCGTGCGGACGCTGGGCCCCGACGCCTCGACCGCCGGGTTCGGCCGAGCCATGGTCGTCTCGCGCGACGAGATCATGCGATGGGGCTCCGTGAGCCTGGGCATGCGCGGGCGAATGGACGGCAGCCGGGAATCCGCGTGGCGCGACCAGGGGTGGGCAGGGTTCTTCGAGCTCGACACGACCGCACGCCTCGGCCGACCGATCGTGGTCTGGATCATCGATCTGCCCTCGGACATCGCGATCTCCCGCGTGGCGATGACGCTGCTGGCAGCGGAGGCGATCCACGCGTGGACGGGGCCGATGTCCGTCCGAACCGACGGGAGCATCGCGCAGGAGATGGTCGCCGCCGGGTTCCCGGAGCCCGACGTGATCGTCGGCGACTTCAACATCCCGCGCGGCTCGTGGTCGCTCCGCCTGCTGACCGGTCCCATGCGCAACGCCTGGTCCGACGCGGGCACGGGCGGGGGTGTGGGTCCGATGGGCAGTTGGCCCAGGCGATGGCCGATCTACCACCTCGATCAGGCCTTCCTCGGGCCCGACCTGCGCAGCACGTCGTACCGGCTGGTCGATCCCGGCCAGGGCCGCCACCGCACGCAGATCCTCGGGATCGCCCCGCGGAAGTGACGAGGCACGACCGGGAGGGAGTGCTCAGGGCGTGACCATCGCGACATGGGTCGTCGAACCACCGCTCCCTGCCGGTCGCGGCTCGTCCACGAACGGGCTTGGGTGCGGGCACTGCCCATTGATGGACGGCTGCTCAGCCCTGACAGGGTCTCGGATTCCGCGGTAAATCCCCTGGTCTTGTGGTACAATGTGGGTAGAGGGGGCGGATTGGTGAGCCCGCGCGGGGCGGGGAGCGAGGCGGGGCGTGGGCACAAGGGAGTTCGGCCATGAAAGTTGTTCTTTGGTTGCTCGCGGTTCTCTGGCCGATGGCGGCTTCGGGGCAGACGGTGTTCTTTGACGACTTCGAGGGCAACGCCCTCCTGCCGCACTGGATCCAGCCCCCGCCCTCGAACTGGGAGCACACCGTCAGCAACAGCATGCTGAACGTGACGGGGCTGTTCTTTCCTGGCAACCCGCACCTGAGCTCCAACTTCGAAATCATCGACGCGCGGTACGCGCCACAGACCGATTTCCGGATCGATGTCCGGATGGGGTGGGAACAGGGCGCAGCGCCGCACGGAATCACGTTCTTCATGTGGGGTGCTCAAAGACAACTCATGGCCAGTTTCGGGTACCATAACGTGCCGGGGTCGCCCGAAGTTCTTTACGTCGGCAACGGCACCCAAGTCACGACCTTCCCGGCGCCACCTCCCGGCATGTACCAGTTCGCCATCACCAGAGTCGCGACGGAGTTCAAGTTCTTCCTCGAGGGGAATCTCATCGCGACCTTCCCGGACAACTTTGGGACTCCGGCGTCGGGAGTGAGCTTCTTTTTCCTCGGTCCAAACGGCGGGCAGTTGGGCCCGCTTCACATCGACCGAATCCGGATTGTGCCCGCGCCCGGGAGCATCCTGGTTTCCATGGTTCTGCTGGCGGGTTGCGCGAGGCGCAAGAGGCACACGCCGCTCGGCCGCCTGCGAAGCCATTCTCATTCCGTCATCCCATGCACAAGGAGAAGACAATGAAAACTGCTCTGTGCGTGCTCGCGCTTCTCTGGCCTTTGTCGGCGTCGGGACAGACGGTGTTCTTCGACGACTTCGAGGGCAACGCGCTGCTGCCGCACTGGAGCCGGCCCGCGCCGTCGCGCTGGGAGCATAACGTCAGCAACAGCATGGTGAATGTCACCGGGCTGTTCTACCCGGGGATCCCGCACCTGGGCGGCAACTTCGCCATCATGGGCGCTTGGTACGCGCCGCAGACCGATTTCCGGATCGATGTCCGGATGGGGTGGGAACCGGGCGACCAACCCCACCGGCTGGCGTTCCACGTGATGGGGGCTCAAGGACAGGGCATCGCCAGCTTCACCTACCGGAATGAGGCGTGGTCGGGCGAAGTTCTCTCCGTTGGCACCGGTACCCAAGGCACGAGCTTCCCGGCGCCGCCTCCCGGCATGTACCAGTTCG
>JADFGU010000134.1 GCA_022567535.1 Planctomycetota bacterium
CGGTCAACGCCAGCAGGATCGAAAAGAGCAGCGAATAGAGCATGGCCCAGTCTATCGGCGATTGTCCGGACCCGGAACCAGCGCCGCTGTGCCACCCCTGCGACCACGGTGAGCTGAGCGATCCGGAGGCTCCTCGTGGCTGGGACGAGAGAATCCACCGCCCCGGACTGTTGCTCCCACGCTTCAGCGGACAATGATCTGTGCAGCCGCGACCACCGCCTGCGGACACGAGGAATCGTCCCATGCCCAGCGTCCCGTGGAAGACCGCGATCACCCGGATCGAGCCCAATCGCGTCGCCGTGCGCGGCTACGACATCGCCGACCTGATGGGCCGAGTGAGCTTTGGCGAGGTCGTGTACCTGATCCTGCGCGGCGAGATGCCGTCTGCCGAGGTCGGCCGGCTGATGGACGCGATCCTGGTTTCGAGCGTGGACCACGGCGTGACCCCACCGAGCGTGAACGCCGCCCGCACGGTCGCCGGCACGGGCGCATCGCTGAGCCAGTCGGTGGCGGCCGGGATCTCGAGTATCAACCGCTGGCACGGCGGTGCGATCGAGGACTGCGCGATCCAGCTGAGGCGCGTCGTCGATCGGTGCGAGCGCGAGGGCGGCTCGCTCGATGACGCGGCCGACGCCGAACTGGCCCAGATGAAGGTGCGCGGCGAACGGATGAGCGGCTTCGGCCATCGCGTGCACACGAAGGACCCGCGGACGGCCCGGCTGTTCGAGCTGGCGTCACAGAGCGCGACGACGGGCACGTGTGTGGCGGCTGCACTGGCCGTCGAGCGGGCGTTCGGACGGGTGGGCAAGAGCCTGCCGATCAACGTCGACGGGGCGATCGGGGCGGTTTTGGCGGACCTGGGCTTTGAACAGGGCGCGATGAACGGGCTGTTCATGATCGCACGCACCCCGGGACTGGTCGCGCACGTCGTCGAGGAGCAGACGCGCCAGAAACCGATGCGCCACATCGACCCGAGCGCGCACACCTACGACGGCCCGCCGTCGCGCGAGGTGCCCGAACGATGAGCCGTGTGCCGGAGCTTGAGACCGACCGCCCGACCCTGCGGAATCACTGCAAGAAGGACGGGAGGTATCGCGATTGCGACCTGTACGCGATCCTCCGCAGCGACGTTGACGCAACGACCGGCCGGGCGCAGAGACGACCCGCCGGCGCATGGAACAGACCTGATGCCGTACACCTCTGACCAGATCGCCGAACTGTTTCCCAATCTCATGGATATCACGGACACGACACTGCGCGACAACGTCGCGGCGGTGTGGTCCGAGGCGCTCGAGACGGGCTGCGGCGGCACGGGCTGGACCACCGACGAGCTTCGAGCCGTGCCGTTCACGCTGCTGGCCGGCGACATCGACCTGCGCTACATCGAGCACGTCAACTCGTGCTGCAAGCAGTGCATCGCGATCGCCGGCGTGCTGGGCGAGGTCTTTGGCGATCGGATCCCGATCAATCTGGATCACCTGATCGCGGGGTCGCTGCTGGCCGACGTCGGCAAGCCGCTCGAGTTCGACAAGGACGAGAAGGGCCGGGTCGTCCAGGGCCGCTTTGGTCGGCTGCTCCGCCACCCGTTCAGCGGCGTGGCGATGTGCTACAAGCACTCCATCCCGCCCGAGGTCATGCACATCGTGGCCACGCACAGCCACGAGGGCGACAAGGTCGAGCGCTCGATCGAGAGCATCATCTTCCATCACGCGGACTTCGTGGACTTCGACATCGCCAAATATCTGGGCAAGCACTGAGGAAGAGGCGAAGAACGCGATCCGAGCGAGTTCGGATTGCGGACCTGCCGCATTAGAGCGGTTTCAATCACCGCGTCGCGCGCGCAACTGAACGGACGCCGAGTCTGAGCCCGCTGCGGGCCAAGGCTCGGATCACAGGCGTCGTCGGGGATATCCGAGCCTTCGCTCTGCTCAGACTCGGCGTCCTGCACACTTCTCGGCGCGACCTCTGGTCAGAGGATCCGTCGGCCCCGGGCGCGACGCCATACCGGGGCGACCGCTCGCAGAATAGCCCCGCGCCCAAACAACCCGGAGCGGCTCACGGGTCTTCGTCCACGTCGTAGCCCAGCCCGGTGAAGAGCCGGTTGCTCCCCGCGTCATGCTCGACCTGGTTGCGCCTCTCGTCGAGGACGACGTAGCCCAGCTCCCGAAGCGACATCGGCTTGGCGTGTCCGTCGAGAAAGGCGGTCATCGCCTTGCCCATATGCCGGGCGTGCGCGGGCGACTTGCCGCTCGGCTCCCCGAACTGCTGGGCGTTGTTGTGCTCGGTGTCCAGCCGGGGCGGATCCAGCGCGTACGAATGCTCACGAAAGCCCGTCTGGTTGTAGGTCGCCTGGTTCCCGAGGCAGTCCGCGATCGACACCGTCATCGCCGGCTGCTGGATCCGCCCGACGCGGACGGGGAAATTGTTGAACCTCGGCTTCGGATTGCTGGTGCGGCTGTTGCCGAGGTAGTGGTAGTTGAAACCGTAGGAACCGTTGCGCAGCGCCTCGATCCTTCCCGTCGAGCCGCGCACGAAACTGTCCAGCGTGTGCGTCGGATCCATGAAGACCTTGTTGTCAATACGCGCGATCGGGCCGGCGTTCAAAAAGTCCGCCAGCTCCTGCGGCGTGCGAGGCGTGTAGGGCCGACCGACATAGTCGCCCATGAACCATTGCCAGCGCGCCCGGGGACGCCCCGTGGCCGGATGACTCATGCCCCAGGGAAGCCGAAACGGCGGCAGCGTCGCATAATCGCCCAGGTACATCTCCATGCCCTGCCCGAGCGAACGCAGGTTCGCGAGGTCGATGGTTGCCTTGGCCGCGTCCCGTGCCCGACCCAGGGCCGGCAGCAGAATCCCGATCAGCAGGGCGATGATCGCGATGACGACAAGCAGTTCGATGAGTGCGAAAGCGGGCCAGCGGCGAGTTCTGATCGGCATGTGATCGGTCCTTTCTCCACCTCACGGGCGACGGTGGACGAACACTATTGCGACTGAGACTCAATTGCAAATACCGCCAGCCGGGAGATTCGCCCTGCGCAGACCTCGCCGGAACGGCCCCTTCGACTGCCGCCCGCTCTCGTATACTGGGCGGCTTGGAGACCGCCGTGGCTGAGTTTGACGTGACGATGGTGAATCGGGTATCAGGGAAACAGATCACCGAGCGGCTTGTGGCGCGAGACATGGAGGACGCTCGCGGCAAGGCCCTGCGGGACGGCTGGCTGACGGGCAGCATCGAGCCCGCACCGATCGCTGCCGATGAAGTCGCGCCGCCCGTTACGGATGAAGTCGGCGACGGCCGAATGCGCGTGTCCGAGGCCGAGTGGGTGCGGTTCAGCCGAGCCATTCGCGTGGGCGTGTTGTGGGCACTGATCTGGTTCTCCGTTATCTCGTTCGTTATCTACTTGATCCTGTACGCGATACTCTTCTCCGCCGTGGCCACCTAGCCGTTGAATGTACACTTGAACGCCCCACACCGAGCAAGGCAAATGACCGTAATGCACTAGGTGAGACAATACGTGTTCGCCTTGGGCGTGGGTGAGGACAACCAGTCGCCAAGCCCCCCCCGTCGCGACTTGGGGGGTAACATCCAGAATGTCGTACACACAAGACCTGCTGGACGGGAAGCTCGAACCGATCGACCACGAGATCCGAGTGCTTTGCGATGACACTCAGAGCATCCATGATTCGTGGGTGGTTTACCAGGGACTGCTCACCCCGAACGTCAATACCGACGTGATGGAACGCGAGCGGATTGACATCGTTTTCAGTGTCGTGCGTCACTGCATGGGCGAGTGGCTAATCATGACGCTGGCTCGCTTGACCGACGTGGACAAGGGCGGAAAGAACAAGGTGGTGACGCTCGATCCGGTTGTGCGAAAGGTGCTCTCGGATGAGGATGCCGACCGATTCAAGGACGAATGGGGCGGCGTCTGGCAGAAGATCAAGGCCCAGCGGGATGAGCGTGTGGTCCACCGCGACTACAAGCGGCACGTAGAGGGTCACGAGCTGGAACCCCTGGAGCCCGTGACGCTCGGCGATATACGCCGATTCCTTGACACCGTGTCAGAGCTGATGCAGCGAGTTATCCGCGTGCGAGGCGGGGGCGGCTTCTCGTTTGCTGGCGCGGACTGCCTCGACGATTATGTGCAAGGCATGTTCCACCTGATCGGCCTCGGTGCGCGGACGGGATTCCTTCGGTCTCAAGTTCGGGCCGGAATGCCCATTGCGGTTGATGATTTCATGCGGGACACCCATCACCCGTCGTCAAACTCAAACCCTACCAACTGAGCGAGCGCCAAAGAACGCCTGCTCACCGTCGAAATCGGCGTCGCCTTCCGGCTCTCGCAATGCGGCCTCGTGCTCGGCCCTTGCGTCGCGCCAGCGCGAAGCCACCGCCGGCATGTTCTCCGTGCGGTCCTCCCGATGCCGAATCACAAATCCGGCCGCATCGAGCAGGTATTAGCGGGAACAGGAGACCGCAGGCGAGCGGGCGGTTTCTTTCACCTGCTCACCTGTTCCCATTTCGCCTGCTCTATTCGCCGTCGGCGAATCGGGGTGAGAGGATTCGAACCTCCGACCTTCTGACCCCCAGTCAGACGCGCTAACCAAGCTGCGCTACACCCCGGGTGTGGGCAAGCCTAGCCGGGGACTGCGGGCAAGTCACTCCAGCCGACCCTCCAGCGGACCTCTGAGCGGGCGACGGCCTATCGTGCCTGCATGACGACGCTGCTGGTCAGGAACGGCCGGGTGATCGACCCGGCGTCGGGTCGGGACGGCACCATGGACGTCGCGGTGCGGGACGGCAAGATCGTCGAGATCGGCGCCGGGCTGAGCGTCTCGGACGCCGACCGTGTGATTGACGCGGCCGATCGGATCGTCGCGCCCGGGCTCATCGACCCGCACGTGCATTTCCGCGAGCCGGGGCACGAGGAGAAGGAAACGATCGAGACGGGCAGTCTCGCGGCCGTCGCCGGCGGGTTCACCACCGTCTGCTGCATGCCCAACACGCAGCCGGCGCTGGATTGCCCGGAGCTGATCCGGTTCGTGTACGACCGCGCGGCGGAGCGGGCCGTCTGCCGTGTGTTCCCGATCGGGGCCGTGTCAAAGGGTCGCGCAGGTGAGCGGCTGGCCGAGATCTCGCTCATGCACGACGCGGGCGCGGTGGGGTTCAGCGACGACGGTGACGCGGTCGCGTCGGCCGGGCTGATGGCCCGTGCCCTGGCGGAGGTGCGCGAGACCGGGGCGGCGCTCATGCAGCACTGCCAGGAGCCGACGCTCACACACGAGGCCGTCATGCACGCCGGGGTCGTCTCGACGCGGTTCGGGCTCACGGGCTGGCCGAGGGTCGCCGAAGAAGTCATCATCGAGCGGGACATCCGGCTCAACCGCGACATCGGGTGCCGATACCACGTGCAGCACGTCTCCAGCGCCGGGTCGGTCGAGATCATCCGGCGGGCGCGGGCCGATGGCCAGCCGGTCACCGCCGAGGTCTCGCCGCACCACCTGCTCCTGACCGACGAGGCGGTGGATCGGAGCGGCGCTCCGGACGCCATGGCGAAGGTCAACCCGCCGCTGCGCGAACAGCACGACATCGACGCCCTGCGCCAGGGCGTGGCGGACGGAACCATCACCGTTCTGGCGACCGACCACGCGCCGCACACGAGCGAAGAGAAGTCTCGGCCGATCGAGGACACACCTTTCGGCCTGATCGGGCTCGAGGCAGCGCTGGCTCTCTATGTGAAGGCGCTCATCGAGCCGGGGCTTGTCGGCTGGCCTAAGTTGATCGAACTCATGACGACCTCGCCGGCGGCGCTGTGCGGGCTGGAGGCGAAGGGGCTTGGGCGGCTCACACCCGGCGGCCCGGCCGACCTGACCATCATCGAGCCCGAGATCGAGTGGACGATCGGCCCTGAGTCGCTGGCGGGCAAAGGCCGCAACACGCCCTTCATGGGCTGGACGGTCAAGGGACGCGCCGAGACGGTCGTGGTGGCCGGCACGGTGCGACTCGATCGCAGGGCGAGCACGACGGCGGGGACGGGGGCGGGGACGGTGGCCTTGCCGGTTTCTTAGAGCGGCCGGATCTTCCGCATGTCGTGGTTGGCCTCGAGCACCCCGCGCAGGTTGCACAGATGCCAGGCCCAGAACTGCGCCTCCTCGGCCATGGCGACCAGCGAATCGGAGTCGCCGAGGAACGGCCCCTGCTCGAGCGAGACGATCGACCCGGACTCGACCGCCGGTTCGACGATCCAGTACAGCGGGGCGTGGGCGTCCCCGTGCGAGGCGAACCAGTCCCAGACGATGGTGCCGGCCGCGCCGTAGTCGAGGATCGCGACCGTCGTCTTTCTGGCAAACTTCTCGTCCCACCCGAGCACGATGAGCCCGCCCTCGCGCAGATCGACCTGGGCCGCCAACGGGAACCAGCGCGTGAGACCGGCCGGCGTGGTCAGGGCCGCGAACACGTCCTCGTGGTGGGCCGCGATCGTCTCCTGATGCCCAAGCCAGTAGCCGTCGTCCTCGCGTCTGATCATGGCCGGACTCCGGGTCGCCACGGCAAGGATATGCGGGAAATCGGCTTGAACGGGGCGGCCGGGGAAGTGACGAGGTGACGGAGTGACGAAGTGGCGGAGAGGCGGAGTGACAAAGAGCTTCCCTCCCCCGTCACCGACGGGGGAGGTGCCGAGCGCAGCAAGGCGGAGGGGGTTCCCT
>JADFGU010000005.1 GCA_022567535.1 Planctomycetota bacterium
TCGGCTCGGGGCTCGTCGGCGCGTGCTACGTGCTCGATGAACCAACCATCGGCCTGCACCAGCGCGACAACGCGCGCCTGATCCGCACACTCCGCCACCTGACAAGCATCGGGAATACCGTCCTCGTGGTCGAGCACGATGAGGAGATGATCCGCTCGGCCGATCACATCCTCGACATCGGCCCCGGCCCGGGCGTGCACGGCGGGCGCGTCGTGGCGCAGGGTGCCGTCGCCGACATCTGCGCCGAGCCCGACTCGATCACGGGCGACTACCTCGCCGGCCGACGAACTATCCCCGTTCCCAAGTCGCGTCGCCCCGCCAGTGAGTCCAGGGCCATCGTCATCAAGGGCGCGCGGCAGAACAACCTCAAGAACATCGAGGCCGCGTTTCCCATCGGCGCCTTCGTCTGCGTCACCGGCGTGTCCGGCTCGGGCAAGAGCACACTCGTCAATGACACGCTGCTCAAGGCCGCCCGCAGGCACCTGCTCGGCTCACGCGACAGGCCCGGTGCGCACTCCCGCGTCACCGGGCTGGGCAGGATCGACCGCGTGATCGAGGTTGACCAGTCCCCCATCGGCCGCACGCCGCGCTCCAACCCGGCCACCTACACCGGCTTCTTCGACGACATCCGAAAGGTCTTCGCCCAGACCAAGGAAGCAAAGATCCGTGGCTACAAGCCCGGGCGATTCAGCTTCAACGTCACCGCATCCAACGGCGGCGGGCGCTGCGAGGCCTGCCAGGGCCAGGGCCTCAAGAAGATCGAGATGCACTTCCTCCCGGACGTGTATGTCGAGTGCGAGATCTGCGACGGCCGGCGCTACAACCGCGAGACGCTCGAGGTCGCGTACCGCGGCAAGTCCATCGCCGACATCCTCGACATGACCGTTGAGGACGCCTGCGGATTTTTCGAGCACCACCTTAAGATTCTCCGGTTCGTCGAGTGCCTGCGCGACGTCGGACTCGACTACATCCGGCTCGGGCAGCCCTCGACCACGCTCTCCGGCGGCGAGGCGCAGCGCATCAAGCTCGCAACCGAACTGGGCAAGGGCGGCGGCACCAAGAACGATCCCCGCGCCTACTCGGCCGGCACCGGCAACACGCTGTATATTCTCGACGAGCCGACCACCGGCCTGCACTTCGAGGACGTGCGCAGGCTGATCGAGGTCCTCAACCGGCTGGCGGACGCTGGCAATACGCTGGTCGTCATCGAGCACAACCTCGACGTCATCAAGTGCGCCGACTGGCTGATCGACCTGGGCCCCGAGGGCGGCGACGACGGGGGCGCCATCGTCGCCACCGGCTCGCCCGAACTCGTTGCAAAGACCAAGGGCAGCTACACCGGCGACTACCTGCGGCGAGTGCTCGGCCCCGGCCGCGGAAACCGAAGAGCCTGACGCGAGCTGCGCCCGATCCACCAGTAACCGGGTGCCACACCTCGGCGCTGCGGCGCAGGTGTGCGCGGCCGCACAAGGCACACCTGCGCCGCCCGAATAGGGCGGGGAATGGCCGTCGACGTGTGGCACCCCCATTTACCCCGCCCCCCACTTCCCCGCCTCCTCGCCGCCTCCCACACCGCCCCGCTGCCCTGCGGAAGTCCCATCGCGGCGGACCGCTTTGGGCCCGACGCATACAATCATCCCGCAGGGGAGCGGACGAATCTGCTCCACACAATGGTGCACCGGTGCCGACTGCCCGTAGCTTGCGAGTGCAGAGGAGGCAAACGGTTGGGGTTTCTCGTCCTACTCGGACGAGCCGGGATTTCTGCGATCGGATACTTCGTTGGGCGTGCGTCGATGGAGCCGAGAGTGATGCAGGCTCGCGCCGAGACAAAAAAAGCCCAAACGCAATTTCTGAGGCTCCAGAGATCTTTCGATAAGTTTCCGAGTGAGATTCGCGAGGATTCGGTTCTGCTTCCCAGTTTGGTGAGATGGGCCGAGACTCTTGAGGAAGAGCGTGACGAGGCTATAGCGAGCGCGCTCGAATGGAAGAAACGTCCCGCATACAAGGGGGCGGAAGAAACCCGCATCGCTCGATCGATCGCCCGGCAGGCAAAGCGAGAATTCCGCCTTGCGATGAACCGGGTCGATTTCTACGAATCGCTAGCGCCGTGGCTCGCAGAGTACACCGATCTCACCGTGAGCGAACTGATCGACGCCATGCGAGAGGAGGAAGAGGCCAAGGCCTCCGCAGAACGCGGAGAAGATCCGCTCACACTGTGGGTACCTAAGATCGAGTGGAAGAAGCTCTCTCCTCCCGAACGCAACCAAAAGGCGCTTGATCGGTACTGCGATCCCGAACGCAGGCGCACACCCTGGGCCGCTGGAATCGATTACGAACGCTACGTCGGATACATGTATGAGCAATCTGGATTCGCCGTCGAATACCGGGGGGCGACGCGGGGGCGCGAGGACCAAGGCATCGATCTGATTTGCGAAGACCGCATCCGCATTCTGATTATTCAGTGCAAGCGACTTTCGCTGGACAAGGAACTCCCAGTTCGAGAGAACACCGTAGCCCAGATCTATGGCTCAGCAGAGTTCCATCGGATGTGCTCAGACAAGTTGAAGCCAGTAAGACCAGTACTCGTGACCACCTATCAACTCTCGGATGAGGCAAGACGCTTTGCTGAACATCTCAAGGTCGAGGTCAAGGAGTTCTTCAAGCTCAAGCCCCATCCGATGATCAAATGCAACATTTCACACATCGATGGCGAGAAGATCTACCACCTGCCTATGGATCAGCAGTATGATAGAGTCATCGTGGGAGACAGAGAGGGCGAGTTTTACGCATCGACCGTCGAGGTAGCTGAGAGCGCGGGCTTTCGCAGAGCCTTCCGATGGATGGGAAGTGATAGCCGCAACGACGTCTAACAACACGGCGCGTGGCACTGACGGGCGAGCCGTCAGGGGCACTCGATCCACACATCTCCCCCGCCCCCATTCCCCCAGCCATTCTCGACTCCTCCTCCGCGAGCTTTGCGTCACGCTCTGAGCTCTCTGCGCTCATTTCGCTCGAACGTCGGCTCGGAGAGCCGACCTACCTCTTCGCGATCTTGGCGGACTTCGCGTTGAAATCCGGGCGGCGGAGAGCCCGCGCTGGCGCTTGGGCCTCTTGTTTGGGCGTGAGGTGTTGTCAAAGGACCTATGGCATGCGCCACACACCGCCGCACTCGGGGCATGTGGTCTGGAGATCGGCATCTTTCTCGCCACCGCTGAGGTCGTAGGCGCACCAGGGGCATCGGTCGTTCGCGAGCAGTTCGTGTACGTAGCGCAGGGGAATGAACCGGTTGGAGAACTGCGCAAGTACGCCGAACGTGACGAAGAAGTACAGCGCGCCGACTGATAAATAGACAGCGCCTCGGGGAAGTCCAAGCACGGTGTAGGTCCAGAGTTGGATATACGACTGCACACCGAACAGAGACAGCGCCAGATATCTGAGCGCGAGGAAGCCGAGCATCGGCAACATGAAGACCGGGAACCACCACGCCGGGCTGATTCTCAGGAACGAACGGTACGGGTGGGGCAGCCCCATGCGCTTGAGACGCTGAAGACTTGGATACTTTACCGCGCGCGAATCGCCCCGCTGATCCACACACCGCAGCGTCCAGAATGCTTCGAGCCAACGCGGCGACATGGCGTCATTGTACACGATGTCGATGGGCCAGGCGGGTATCACTGGCGGCTCGGCGGTTCGTGCCATCGGTGCTCCAATGTAACCGGAGCAACGAGGGACCTGGGACCGAATACCTTGAACGGACAGGTTGGAGAGCTGTCCCACCAATGGTCCGGCCGGCTGGTCGGCTCGGAGATCCGACCTACCTTCGAAGAGACAGCTCGGAGAGCTATCCCACCAGAGACCTCAGACCAAAGAATCGCGACCAGTTGTTGTAGCGGAAGCCGTTCAGTTCGTCTGCCGTCCACCCGCGTGCATTGAGAGCGTCCGGGATGAGGTTGAGATCGGAAGGCGTTGTGATGCCCACGGGCAGCTTGCGCGCGGAGAAGCCGCCGTCCATGTCGCTGCCGAGACCCACGCCGTGACGGTCGCCCTGGATCTCGCAAATGTGCTCGACGTGGCGAACGCAGTCGTCGATCGTGGCGCGCGTTCCAGCGTCTGGGCCCCCGGCGTCGCCCGACTGTGCAAGAAACGGCGAGCAGAGATTGAGCCCGATCACGCCGCCGCGCCGGCCGATCTCCGCGATTGTCTCGTCCGTCAAGTGCCGCTGGCTCTCGCCGTCGATCAGCGACCGGCAGTTGGAGTGCGAGGCGATGACCGGCCTGTCCGTCGCGGCGAGGAGCTCGTCGGTGGCGCGCTGGCTGAGGTGGGAGAGGTCGTGGACGACGCCGAGCTCGTCCATGGCCTCGACGAGTTCGCGACCCATGGCTGTGAGCCCGCCGTCGGTCCCGTTCCCGCCGGCGTAGCGCGACGACTTCCACCACGCCATGCCGACCGCGACCACGCCGCGCTCAACCCACCAGGGCAGCTCGTCCGGCACGCGGATCGGGTCGGCACACTCGATGAGCACGCCCAGCGCGATCGGCGGCGTGGGCCCGTCGCACCGGTCGTCGTTGAGAAAGCGGATGAGCCCCTCGGCGCGCCACCGGGCATAGCGGTCAAGCTGTCGGCAACCGGCCTTGTGGGCGGCGTCGGCATCGCCGGCGGGGTAGGCGATTGTGGCGTAGCGGGCGTCGCCGCCGGGATCGATGGCCTCGGTGAAGATCGTGCCCAGGCAGGTCTCGACGCGCCCGGAGGTCAGCGATGGAAACGTGATGGCTGCGGGCGGGTGCGGCTGGGAGAACGGGTCCAGCGGGGCAGCCATGTCCCGCCCACATTCGGCCAGATAGGCCAGATCGAGGTGGGCGTCGAACCAGACGGCAGGGGTGCTTGAAACCATGTGCGTACCATACCCAACAAGAACGCGTACGTTCTAATCTGCGTGGCGTGTGCTCGGTGCGGCTGGTATACTCGTACCATTCGCAGCAGCACCGAGAGCAGCGCCTCGGGCGGATCCATGAGCGCCGACACGAACACCGGAGAATGACGATGAGCAGCATGACGCCACTTCGATCCAGAAACCGCGTGAATGCCCGTCGCGGCTCGTTTCTGACCGGATGCCTGATCGCCCTTGCGGTGGTGGTGATTCTGGTGGTGGCCGGAGGGCTGTTCGTCATGACGCAATGGCGTGGGTGGACTGCAAGTGTTGCAACTGCCGGGATGACAGTTCTTGTTGAGAAACTTGAACTACCCGATGAAGATCAGGCGCTCATTTTGGCCCGCGTCGATGACTTGGCCAAGGATTTTAAGGACAAGAAAATAAGCAAAGATCAGCTTTTCGCGGTGGGAGTGAAGCTGATCGAGAGTCCGGTTATCCAAGCGGTCGCTGTGTTCGCCGTCGAGAAGAACTACTTCGAAGATTCAGGGCTGTCGGAAGAGGAGAAAGCAGATGCACGTCTGCAACTGCAGCGGCTCGCCCGGGGTGTGTATGAAGAGAAAATATCACTAGATGAAATGCAAGAAGCGATGGACGAGATCGTCGTCCGGTCGATTGGCAACGATAACGTAACGTTCCGCGAACCGGAAACGGTTGATGACGATGATCTGCGGCGGCTGATCTCCAAGGTCAAGGCGGAGGCCGACGAGGCTGAGATTCCCAATGAGCCGTTCGAGATCGACATCGCTGCGGAGTTTATCAAGGCGATCGACGAAGCGCTGGGTGTCGCGGCCGTAGAACCACCTCAACTGCCCGGCGAGACAGGTGAGGATGAACCAACCGGTGGCGAAGGCGGCGGAGGCGGCGGAGGCTGAGCAGGGGCGTTCTTCGACCGACGATCAACAAATCGCGAGCCGGGGTGAGGACGCTCCGGCTCACGTTTTAGAGTGTGATGCTGCACGGGTCGTTTGCGATGTCGATCTGCGCAGTCGTCCTGTCCTTCACTTCATCCACAGTCACACCGGGCGCAAGTTCAGTCATAACAAATCGTCCCTTGTCCCCGTCAAACTCCAGCACGCACAGGTCCGACACGATCATGTCGATGCACGCACGCCCCGTCAATGGCAGTGTGCACTGGGGCACGATCTTGGGCGCACCCTTGCGGCTGACGTGCTCCATCATCACGACGACCTTGTTGACGCCCGCGACCAGATCCATCGCACCGCCCATTCCCTTGACCATCTTGCCGGGGATCATCCAGTTGGCGATGTCGCCGCGTTCACTGATCTCCATGGCGCCGAGGATGCACATGTCGATGTGCCCGCCCCGGATCATGGCGAAGCTGTCGGCGGAGGAGAAATAGCTCGCGCCGGTCCGTGCGGTGATGGTCTGCTTGCCGGCGTTGATGAGGTCTGCGTCGACGTCCTGCTCGGTCGGGAAAGGCCCGATGCCCAGCAGGCCGTTCTCCGACTGCAGCCAGACGTCCATGCCCTGCGGGATGTGGTTCGCCACCAGCGTGGGCATGCCGATGCCGAGGTTGACGATGAACCCGTCCCGGAGTTCGCGGGCGGCACGGCGTGCGATCTGGTCTCTGGTGAGTGGCATCAAGGATGGTAGGGCGTGTGTCATCCGGTGGAGCGTCAACCATCAAGAGGTCGGAGCCCTCGATTCCGTGCCGGCGGCTCGCGGCGGTGGCGGCGCGGCGGTACGATGTCCCCATGGAAATCGAGTTCAAGACCGAGCGACTCACGAACGGGCTGACGATCATCGCCGAGTGCGACGACGACGCGCACAGTGCGGCCGCGGGCTTCTTCGTGCGCACCGGCGCGCGGGACGAGACCAGGGCGCTGATGGGCGTGAGCCACTTTCTCGAGCACATGATGTTCAAGGGCACGGACGAGATCTCGGCGGACGAGCTGAACCGGCGCTTCGACGAGATCGGCGCGAGAAACAACGCGTACACGAGCGGAGATTTGACCGCCTTCCACGCCCACGTGCTGCCCGAACGACTCGGCGAGGTCATGGAGCTTCTCGGCACAATGATGCGTCCGGCCCTGCGCGACGACGACTTCGTCACAGAGAAGGGCGTCATCCTCGAAGAGATCGCGATGTACAAGGACAACCCGTTCACGGTGCTGTACGAAGAGGCGATGCAGCGGCATTACGGCGGCGGACCGCACGGGCACCGCGTGCTGGGGACCGAAGCGTCGATCAAGTCGCTCACAAGCGGGCACATGCGCCGGTATTTCGACGCGCGGTACTCATCGGACAACACGGTGGTCGCGATGGCAGGAAAGCTGGACTTTCAGCGATGTGTCGAGCAGATCGAGTCCCTGTGCGGGGCGTGGGAGGTCACGAACGCGACGCGAGATCTGGACGAGCCCGACTCGGGCGCGGGACGGTTCGAGCTGCGCGACGAAAAGGTAAGCCGCGCGTACATGATCGGGATCTCCGCGGCGCCGCCACTGAACGACGATCGGCGGTACGCGGCGATGCTGGCGTCGCAGATCCTCGGCTCGTCGGACAACAGTCGGCTGCACTGGGCGTTGATCGAGTCCGGGCTGGCCGACGAGGCGCAGGCGGAGTATCACGGGCGCGAAGGGCTGGGCGAACAGTTCGTCTACGCATCGGGCGCACCGGAACGGGCGGATGAGATCTGGAGCCTCGTCGAGCGCGAACTGTCGAGCCTGGCGGACTCGGTGTCGGAGGACGACCTCGCACGGCTGCGTGAGCGGATGGTGACGGGCGTGACGCTCAGCGGCGAGCGCCCGGCGGATCGAATGCAGCGGATCGGTCGGCAGTGGACACTATTGGGCGCGTACCTGCCGCTCGAAGAGGAGCTCGCCCGAATCGGCCGGATCGGTGTGAACGACGTGCGCGACGTGCTCCGAGCGTTCGACCCGAACCCGACAACGATCGGCGTGCTGCTCCCGGCGTCGTGAGTTTCGTTCAGGCGGCGACCTGAGGCCTGAACGATCGAACGCTGTTGCCGCCGTCGTCGCGAGCGTTCTGGAGCGAGCGAGCGGCGGCGGCAATGAGCGTCTCGACCCGATCGTACATCTGGGTCGTGTCGGCGCTGAGGATCGCGGCACCCACGCTGACGGTGATGGGGAGCGGCCTGGTCTGCCCGCGGGGAATCCAAGCCCGGCTGGCGCGCTGAAGATTGGTGCGGAACTCGGTCGCCAGCGCGACAGTCGCGGCCCGCCCGCACCCGCGAATGACGATCGCAAAGACGGAGTCGGCCCAACGGCTGATGATCCCGCCGGCGGGCTCGAAGTGGTTCTTGAGCAGCGCCGCCGTGCCGATCAACGCCTCCTCGAGCGCGACGGTATCCCGCTCCTCGGCGATCCGCGCGTAATTGTCGATGAGCACGAGCAGAACGCACAGGTCGGTGCCGTCGGATTTCGCCTCGGTAAAGGCGTTGCGGACGGCGATGTCGAAGGCGGGCCTGGTCATGGCGCCGGTGAGCGGGTCGGTCTGCTGGCTGTCCATGAGCAACACATCGAATGACTCGTCGCGGCACGCCTGGTTGGTTTCCTTCGCGGTCTCGACCATCTTCTCTTGAGCGCGGGAGAGGATTTCTTCCGCATCGGCGGGGTCGCCGGTGTCGAGCTTGAGCAGCGAGGACATCTCGACCGCAGCATCGGCGACCCGGCTGAGGATGCCGTCCGCCTGCTTCTCGGTCAACGACAGCCAGTCCCTGCACAGCCTGCGGAATCGCGCGGTGGCCGGCGCGGGGTTCTCATCCGTAAGCACATCGTGCGCGATGTTGGCAATATGCACGCAGCGGATGCGCTCTGAGAGGTCCAGGGGCGCAGCTGTGGGCGTATGGTGAAACTTGATCGCCAGGACGAATTCCTCGGGAAACTTCCACCGTTTGGTGAGCATCGCGCCCACGTCGCAATGCGTCAGTTCGTACCGGCCGAGCTCGATGCTCGCGATCTCCGAGTCATTCTCAGCCTCGTCGAGCAGCACGACATACTCCATGCCAAAGGTGCGATACAACGCGATCATGCCGACGTCTTGGAGCAACCCGGCGAGAAAGACCTCGTCGGCGAAGTCCTTGCCGGCTTCTACGGCGATGAGCTTGGCGGCGACCGCACCGTACAGCCCGCGGCGCCAATAGCTGATGTAATCAAAGCCGGGTTCGTCCGATTCTCCGATGGATTCGACAAGCGAAAACCCGAGCGCCAGGGACTTCACGGACGACATCCCCAGGATGACCAGTGCCTGGTGAATCGTGTTGCACTTGCGCCGCAGGCCGTAAAAACTCGAATTGACCGTGCGAATGATCTTCGCAGTCAGCCCCTGGTCATTCTGAATCGTCTCGGCCAGGACTTCCAGACGGAGATCGGGGTCGCTGCTGAGTTCGATGACCTTGACGGCGACAGCTGGGAGCGACGGAAGGGAAGGGCAACTCAAAATTCTGTCAAGTGTCTCGGGGTTCATCCGTGGCTCCACGAGCTGTCCGTGGGCAGCGAGTTCGCGGCGGGCCCGTCACACGTGCTCGCCACGATAGATAAGGATCGGTCCGATTGGCGGTGAACTTCAGCGTGGCAGGACCGGTAAAACCGCGAGATCCGCGCCAAACAGCGCACGCAGCGAGGGCAGGTCACGTCCGAGAATCTCTCGAACGTACGCGGCAAGCAGCCTGGCGGCGCGATCAACCGCCGCGCCCGAAACGACCTCGTCCGCCGCTCCCTCCGCCAGCCGACGGAGTTGATCGAGCGTTTCCGCCCGAACGCGCCATGTCTGGAGTCTGTCGCCGGCCTCGCCCGTGTTGATGAAGCCGCCAAACCGTGGGCTGAAACAGAGCACATCCGAACTCTCCAGCGGCTCGTTTGTGCGCGCGTCCCTGTCCAAGACCGGGCGGTACCCCGCCTCGCACAGGGCCGCCCACTGGAAGCGAAGCACGGCGTCCAGCGCGTCGGTGCGGTCGAGCCGACGAAGCTGCACGAGCATCTCGTCGAACAGTAGTGGATGTGCGTCGCCCTCGTGCACAAGATGCCCGACGAGATCCGCCATATACATCCCGGCATAGTGCGCCTTGAGCGAGGTTCGAAGCACGGGAAAGTTCTCGGCGAGATCCCAGCTCGTGAGCGTGGCCAGCGAGGTATTGGGCTTCACAATAGCGATGACATCGCCTCGGGTGAGCAGCTCGATCCCCCCGCTGAAGCTCCCCTTTTCACGCTTGGCGCCCTTGGCGACGGCCCGCAGCACGCCGTGCTCGCGCGTGAGGAGCGAGACGGTCTGGCTGGTCTCGGACCAGTCCCAGTGTCTGATACAGATGGCGTCGTCGCGAAAATTGGCCACGAGTGAGGATACGCGTCAGGCCATGCGGACCCAGCGAACGAGCGTCGCAAAGTTGGGCGGCTTGCCGTGCAAAAGCAGCCCGATGCGGAAGACCTTGGCTGCCAGTCGAAGGCATAACGCCGCAGTGGCTATGCCGATCGCGATCGAAAGTCCGATCTGCCAGTACGGCGGCGGCTCGTGCGACGTGATCCGAAGCATCATCGCGAACGGATTGATGATCGGCACAAAGCTCACAATGGTCGAGAACGCCGAACTCGGGTTCGCCGTGATCGGGAACGCGAGCAGATACGGCAGCATCAGCACCATCATCACCGGCGTCTGCAGCGCCTGGGCTTCGCGAAAATCGTTGACCGCGCTCCCGATCGCCGCCATGAACGACGCAATCGTGCAATAGGCGATGAGAAAGAACACCAGCAGCGAGATCAGATTCAGCGGGCCGATGAGGTGCGACAGCCCAAAGGCGACGAGCGCTCCGCCACCAATCGTGCCGTAAATCAGCAGGATCGAGAGCCCGACGACGAGTTGCCCCAGGATCTTTCCGGTCATGAGTTGCTGGGCCGACACAGCGCTGAGGAGCACCTCGACGACACGGTTCGATTTTTCCTCGACCATCGTAGTGAGCAGGAACTGACCACCCATGATCACGGGTATGAATATGAGAATCATGAAGCCGATCGAGACAAGGAATTTCAATTCGCCGAGTGACCGGCGTTCTCCGTGCTCGGTCACCTCACGCTTCACGGTGGGCGAGACGCGAAAAATCCGTCGGAGTTTGTCCTCGGGAACGCCGAGGTCGGCCGCCTCGATGCGCGACGAGCGGATCGCCGCCTCGACCGCCGACGAGATGCGAGAAATATGCCTCGGATCGAGCCTGGGCTTGTGATAGATCTCGTAGCTGCCGTACTCACCCTCGGCATCGGGCTCGATCGCCTGCGAATCAACCACCACCAGTGCCGTGAGCGAATCGTCCGAACCGCTGCCCCGCCAGAGGGACGCCTTGATCTGGTCCAGGTCGGTATCCGCCTCGAGCAGTTCGACCGCAAACGTGGACACGTCACGCGGCCTCGCCGCAACGTCTAATTTTGCAGGCACTTCGACACCCACAGCGTCGGAGATCGCCTCGGCGGCGTCCCTGCTCTGCTGTTCCTTCCGCTCGGCGAGGGCTTCGGGCGTGAGCCGCTGCTGAAACGGCCCGGCGATCTGCCCCGTCGGATCAAACAGCGCGACCCTGCCATGAATCTCCGTGGCCCTGGTCGCGAGCAGAATCGGGAACACAATCGCCATGACAAGGGCCATACCCGCGGGCACAACGAACGCCCCGATCACAAATCCCTTCGTGATGGCGGTCGAACAGAACTCGCGGATCGCGATCTGAACCACACGATTCATCGCTCGCTCTCCGCCTGCGAAACCACTTCAGCACCGCCATCGACAAGCTCGACAAAGATGTCCTCGAGCGTCGGCCGCTTGATCTCGATGCGCCGCGCCCCCAGCGTATCCACAATCTGCCGAATGGTCACGAGCGGATCGTGCTCCGGCGTCACCTCCCACAGGTCGTCCGTGCGTTTCGCGTCCCTCACGCCCGAAACCGCGACAACCGCCGCCTCATCGACCTCATCCACCGACTCAAACAGGATCAACTTCGAGGCGTGCCTCGCGAAGATCCCATCGAGCGGCTCGTCGAGCACCTTCACGCCCTGATTGATCATCACGATGTGTTCGCACAGCTGCTCTGCCTGGTGCATAATGTGCGTCGAAAAAATGATCGTGCGCCCCTGATTGTGCTGTTCCAGAAACAGATCGCGCATCAAACGCATGTTGACCGGATCGAGCCCGGAGAACGGCTCGTCAAAGATCAGCAGGTCCGGTTCATGCAATATCGTCGCCAGAAACTGAACCTTCTGCTGCATGCCCTTGGAGAGCTCCTCGCACCGCTTCTTCTCGCATTCAGCCAGGCCCACGCGTTCGAGCCAGTCCCGGATCCTGCGGTTGAGCCCCGGCCCGGCGTGCAGGCCCTTGAGCCTCGCCATGTAGCGCAGGAATGCCCCGACGCGCATCTTGCGATAGATCCCCCGCTCCTCGGGGAGATAGCCAATGCGATCCTTGGAATCGGTAGCGGAGGGCTTGCCGAGAACCGTCAGCTCGCCGGTGTCGGGGAAGAGGATCGACATGATCATGCGGATGGCGGTGGTCTTGCCGGCGCCGTTGGGCCCGATGAACCCGTACAGCGACCCGGTGGGGATCGCGAGGTCGAAATCCCGGACGGCGCGTGTGCGTCCAAAGGACTTGTGGATGCCGCGCATGAGAATCGCGTCTTGCATAGGGCGGTCGTGCTCCGAGGTGGGCGGGATGATACGCCCGGGGGCGTCGGAGGCGATTGCCGTGCCCGCGCCGCTATTGTTTAGAGATGACCGAGGCGAGTTCCAGACCGACCGGCGTGCTGGCCAAGCTCGATGAGCTCGCCGCGCAGCACGCCGAGCTCTGCGCCAGGCTGGAAGATCCGGCCGTGCTGTCAGACCACAACGCCGTGCGCGAGCTTTCGATCAGGCGGGCGGCGATCGAGCCCATGGTGGCCGATTACAAGCGGTACCGGGAAATGATCGCCGAGGTGGCGGAACTGCGCGAGGTGATCGCGGCCGGGCAAGACCCTGAGCTGATCGAGATGGCCCGAGCGGACCTGCCGCACGTCGTGGCCGGTGCCGTCGAACTGCTCGAACGGGTCAAGGGTCGGCTGGTGACGGCCGAGGACCGCCAGGTGGGGTCGGTCATGCTCGAGATCCGTGCAGGAACGGGCGGCGACGAGGCCGGGCTCTGGGCCGCCGACCTCCTGAACATGTACGAGAAGTATGCAGCCAGCAGGGGGTGGTCGTTCGAGACGCTGGACATGTCCGCCGACGACGGGATGGGCGGCGTGCGGCACGCGGTCGTCAACGTTCGCGGCGCGGGTGTGTGGGCGGAGCTGGCGTTCGAGGCGGGCGTGCACTCGGTCAAGCGCGTGCCCGCGACCGAGAGCCAGGGGCGGATCCACACCTCCACGGCGACGGTTGCGGTGCTGCCCGAGCCCGAGGAGGTTGACGTGCAGATCGACTGGGACCACGACGTCGAGGAGCACGTGACGACCAGCCAGGGTCCGGGCGGGCAGAACGTGAACAAGGTCGCCACAGCCGTGCAGTTGATCCATAAGCCGACCGGGCTCATCGTGAAGATGCAGGAGTCCAAGAGCCAGCATCAGAACCGCGAGAAGGCACGACGGCTGCTGCTGGCGAGGCTGTACGAGATCGAACGCAAGCGGCAGACGGACGAGCGGTCGGCGGAGCGTCGCGGTCAGATCGGCACCGGCGGGCGCAGCGAAAAAATCCGCGTCTACCGGTATCAGGAAGGGATCGTGGTGGACCAGCGGCTGAGCGAGAAGTTCAGCAAGGACAAGGTGCTCGGCGGCGAGCTCGGGCCGATGATCGAAGCGCTGATCGAGCAGGAGACGGCCCGTAGGCTCGCCGCGCTGTAAGCCGGCCGGTGGAGCCCCGGACCGCTGAAGGCCGATAGTGGGTGTGGGCGCCCATGGAGTCCGCACGAAATGCCGAATGCACCAATACAGACGCGCCGGACAGGATCCGATCCGCTCAAGACGCCGGTGAACTCGTCCGCCGCGTCGTTATATGGCCGAGACTACCAACTCAGGCAGGCGCAGAAGTACCGGGATCGCGAGAAGAACCACTGGAAGGCGCGAATCGGTCTGGCTCACGAGCTGGTGGACAGGTTCGCGCTGCCGCGGCTTGGCGATCGATCGCCCGGCGAGATCACCGTCGCGGATATCGGCTGCTCGATCGGGACATTTGCGATCGAGTTCGCCAAGCGCGGGTTCCAATCGTTCGGCGTGGACTACGACGCCGCGGCGCTGACAATCGCGCGCGAGCTCGCAGCCGAGGAGGGTGTGTCGCCGACGTTCATCGAAGGAGATCACAGGTCGGTGTCGGCGGGGGTCGGCGGTTCTGGAGAGATCGATATCGCCGTCTGCTTCGATCTGTTCGAGCACCTGTTCGACGACCAGCTCGGGGCGCTGTTCTGCTCGCTGCGCGAATCGCTCGCGCGCGACGGCGCGCTCATCTTCCACTCCTTCCCGACCGAGCTGGACTACGTGTTCATCGAGGACCAGTGCCGCGGAACGCCGACCCTGGCCCACTTCGCGGAGTTGAAGCCCGAGGCGTTCGAGCGCCTGGCCCGCGCCTACGCGAGCATGTTCGACGCGTACCTGCTTATGACGACCGGGCGAACCCATCGGCAGAAGCGCGAATCGTGGCAGCACTGCAATCCGCTCACGGCCCGACGCCTGCGGCCGATGCTCGAGCGCGGCGGGTTCGAGGTCGTGTTCATCGAAACGAAGCAACTCTACCAGCACAGCCTCGACATACTCGATGATTTCGCCCAGCAACCCGTGTCGTACCAAAATCTGTACGGTGTCGCCGTCCCGGTGTAGGTCGGAACTCCGAGTCGAGTGGCTGAAGGATGGAGCGCCACGCCAGCCGCCCCGTTCGTGTATGCTGCATCACGAAACGCGGAGGCGATCATCATGACGAAACCGGTCAACGAGAATGGATGGCACTTTGTCGAGGACGGGTCGGACGGCAGGCGGGCGATCGGACCCGTGACGACGGATCAGATCGTCGCGTTGATCCGACAGCGCCGTCTGCACCACGGATCCCTGGTGTGGCGCGAGGGAATGAATCAGTGGGCCGCACTCGGGCAGACGCCGGAATTGGCCGCGATGCTGCCGGCGCCCCCCACCTCACCCACGGTTGACCCCGGAGCGATCGCCCGGGCGCACGGCGACCTGATCGGCGACAATCTGGGAATGCGGATGCTGCTGCCGGTGGGTCGATCGGCATGGGCGATCGCGGCCGGGTACCTGGGCCTGTTCAGCGTGCTGGGCGTGCCCGCGCCGCTGGCCCTGTTCACGGGCATCATGGCGGTCCGGGAGATCCGCGCCCACGAGCACATTCACGGCATGGGCCGTGCGGTCTTCGGGATCGTCATGGGCACGGGCGGGACGCTTGCGCTGATAATCATGCTGGCGCGGATGTGATGAATGCGGGCTGAGCGCCGGCGCTCGATGCCCGCTGCCGCGGCGCTCTACACTCGCATCGATGCACACGCTGATCTGCGTTTCAATCATGGTTGACGACGACGAGGCGGCCCTACGCGACGCCGACGAGGCCAAACGCGCCGGCGCTGATCTTGTCGAGTGGCGCGTCGACGAGATCTTTCACGGCGAGGGGGACGATCACGGAACACAGCGGGTCGAGCGGCTGGTGGCCCAATCACCACTGCCGTGCATCGTGACCTGCCGGCCGACCTGGGAAGGCGGCTCATACGACGGGGACGACGCGGCCCGGGTCGCGCTGTTCGAGCGCTTGGGCACGTCGGACAACCCGCCCCGGTACATCGACGTCGAGCTGGCCGCCTACACGCGCTCGGAGAACCTGCGGCGCAAGGTGAACCTGGCGGTGGACCACCCCGAGCAGCGCCGCGATGTCCACACCTCGCTGATCCTGTCGATACATGACTTCGACGGGCGACCGGCGGACCTGAGCCGACGCCTGCTGACGATGCGCGATGAGCTCGCCGCGCGCGTGACCAAGGTCGCGTTCCGGGCCCGCAGTCTGCGCGACAACCTGGAGCTGCTCGATCTGCCCGCTCAGCAGGGCCGACCCACCATCGCCCTGGGCATGGGCGAGTTCGGAGTGCTGAGCCGGGTGCTGGCACCGAAGTTCGGCGGATTTCTCACGTTCGCGTCGCTGCGTCCGGCCGAGGCGACCGCGCCGGGCCAGCCGACGGTGGACGAGTTGCTCAACCTCTATCGCTTCCGCGAGATCGGGCCGGGCACGAAGGTGTATGGCGTGATCGGGTACCCGCTCGGTCACTCGCTCTCGCCCAGGGTGCACAACGCCGGGTTCGTCCAGCGCGGCATCGACTCGGTGTACCTCCCGATGCCCATCGTCGGTGCGCCCGACCCCGAGACCAGCTACGCAAGCTTCAAGGCGACGGTCGGGGAGCTCGTGGACCATCCCGGGCTGGACTTTGCGGGGGCGAGCGTGACGCAGCCGCACAAGCACAACCTCGTACGGTTCGCCCGGGAGCGAGGCTGGACGATCGACGCAACGGCCGAGGCGATCGGGGCCGGCAACACGCTCTCAATCGCGCGAGACTCAATCGGCGCGATCGCGTCGGCCGAGGTTGCGAATACGGACGCCCCCGCCGCCGCGGCGTGCCTGAAAGACGCGATGGGCGGGATCGATGGGAAACGGGTCGCGATCTTCGGGGCGGGCGGCGTGGCGCGTGCGGTCGCGTACGGCGCAGCACAGCAAGGCGCCCACGTGAGCGTATTCAGCCGAACCCCTGAGCCGGGCGAGCGCCTCGCCAGCGAACTCGGGCGCACACCGCGAGGCTCGATTCAGGCTGGCTCGGTCTCAAAGCTCGATCCGGCGGCCTTCTCGGCGATCGTAAACTGCACGCCGATCGGCATGGCGGGCGGGCCGGATCCCGAAGGCAACATCGTGCCCGAAGCCGTGTTCGCGCAGGCGCAGCCTGGAACGGTGTTCTTCGACACGGTGTATACCCCCGAGTTGACGCCGATGTTGCGTGAAAGTCTGTCGCGCGGCTTCGCAATAATCCGGGGGACTGAGATGTTTGTCAGGCAGGCGGTGGCACAGTTCTCGATGTGGACGGGCGGGCCGCCCCCGACGGAACTGTTCAACCAACTCGTGCGTACCGCCGACGGACACGCCGAGGAACGCACGCATGACATGGACGCTGACCAACACACAGATTGACCCGGCCGGTCGAACCGGGTTCGCCGCCGCGGTTTCGTCGCCGGTGCGCTACGGCGGCTTCTACCCGTGGTACATCCTGCTCGCGTCGCTGGACATCATCCTGACGTGGGTCGTGCTGAGGATGGGCGGCCACGAAATGAACGGGGTGGCGCAGTGGGCGCTGGGGCTCGGTGGGCTCAACGGGATCATCGCCCTGAAATTCGCCACCGTCACGGTCGTCGTCGTGATCTGCGAGACGATCGGGCTGCGCAACCACCGGGCGGGACGGCGGATGGCGCAGTGGTCGGTGGCCCTGAGCGCCGTTCCGATCGTCGTCGCGATCGTGGAGATCACCGCGACGGTGATGATCTGGCTCTCGCATCCGAACATCGTGTTCTGACGCCGACCCCGGCGACATCACCCGTCAGAATTCGATCCCACTCGATCGCAGCACCGTCCTGAACGACTCTCCGAAGACGAAGTTGTGCTCGGGAAACTCCCGGCCCGCGAGATTCTGATCGATGTGGCTGAACATCAGGTCGATCTGACCGATGGTTTCCACCGACGCGGGGTCGTTGGGGTCGATCAGTTCGACGCGACCGGCGGTGGCCGCGCCCATCGCGTCCATCCGCTCGATCGTCGCCGTGTAGCGGAGCGTGAAGCCCGGAACCGCCTCGCGCGTCAGCACAACCTTGCTGATCTTGGCCAGGATGACCTTCTCGCGGAACTCTTCCGCGTGCCCGACCAGGATCCCGGCCGTCTGCGCCATCCCCTCGATGATGAGCGTGGCGGGCATGACGGGCATCGCGACTCGGCCGCCTTGTGCGGCGAAGTGGTCGTGCAGGTGGTCCTCGGCGAGCGAGACATTCTTGATCGCCACCAGCCGCTCCCTCGGAACAAGCTCGACGACGCGGTCGATCCAGAGCCATCGCATGGCAGGGTTCCGTGGGGTTCAATGAGGCGTCAGACGGCGAGCTTGCGCTCGACAAAGTTCACCACCGCGTCAACGGTGAAGATCTCGCCCACGTTGGCGATCTTCCGGTCCGCTTCGAGCGTGGCAAAGTCGGCGTGCGGGAGGCGCTCCCTCAGCGTGGCCAGCCCCTTGTCCGTGACCATGCCGTCCTGCACGTACTCGGGATCCTGGGCGACGTTATCGGGGAACAACTCGCCCTGCCCGATCTTGAACTCGAACGCCTGCTCAAGACGAAAAACGATGTCAAGGAAGTCGATGGACTCGGCGCCGAGCTGGGACGTGAGCGTGGCCTGCTCGGTGACCTCGTCCTCGTCCACAGCCAGCACCTCGACCAGCACGTCGCGGACTTTTCCAAAGATTTCTTCGCGTGACATTCGTCTTCCTTGCCGTGGGTCGGGGAGTCGCAGATGTTAGCCGGTCGATGTCCTGGAGGACCCGCCTGTGCCGCCCAACCGTACCTGTCGAAGCGTGAATCGGCCGGAGACCGCCGTGGGAGGCTCGACACCGGGATCCGCCGTCGGGTCCAGACACACGCCGGCACCCTTGAATTCGACCGACCCGTCGTCCAGCCGCTTGAGCAACTCGACCCGCACTTGAAGCGTCTGACCGGGCTTGACGAAGCAGCCGTACTTGAGCGCTCGCACGCCCCCGAGCACCATCGGAAGATCGCCCGGCCCCTGGCTGGCGCGCGGCTGGACGAGCTCGCGAGCAGCCTGGACCATCGCTTCCAGCATCAGCACGCCGGGCAGAACCGGGAACGTCGGGAAGTGGTCCTGCAGATACTCCTCGGCAGCCGAGACCTCCTTGCACGCGACAAGGTGCTCGTCAGATCGTTCCAGCACAGCATCGATGAGCGTGAAGTGCACGGGTGAGGATACCCCAGTCTCCAATCGCTTTCTCGCCCCTCTCAAGGCGGTTTTGAGGGGCAGAGATTGGAAGTTGTTAGCAAAACAGCGGGTATCTGATAAAATACCTGCTCGGTCAGCTACGATTGAAAAATCTGTTGGAGGCTCACGATGTTGGAGATGTTGGAGTTAGGGGTTTACTTCCATCTTTTCCTCAAGAAGCTGAAATCGAAGCGGCTCAGCCCCATGGAGCGGGAGATTCTACGAGAATTTGGTGCTGAAGGCGGCCCTCATCGGGCCGTCGTCATCACGTTTCACAGGCCAACCATCCGAGTACGGGTCAATAGACGAGATTACTCCAATGAGAACAGATCGCCAGCGGCGACGGAGGCGATCGCAGCTCTTGACAAGCTCGAAGTGCGAGGTTTCGTCCGCCGAGGCGTGACCAATGGGGAGACCTGTTTCGAATTGACGGGTACGGGGCTCGATGCTTCCAAGAAGCTCAACTAGTGCCAAACCAGAAGGAGAGCAATACAGTGTCCAATTACGTAGCGCCTGCTCGCTTCCTAAAGTCGTTTACATGCCCTCATTCCGATTGCGGAACTTTCGCCCAACAGATCTGGCAGTCCAACCCTGTTGACTTTAGCGAAGGCAGAACCCTTGGCGATTCCTACCCTCTGGCCACGGGAATCTGTCAGTTCTGCGGGAAGCCGTCAATCTGGCTTGCCGAGAAGATGATACATCCGTCTACCACTTCTGCGCCGCCTGCACATCCAGACATGCCTGACGACGCCCTCAAGGACTATAGCGAGGCTGCTGAAGTTGTCGCTTGTTCTCCAAGGGCCGCCGCAGCATTGCTTCGCCTTTCTGTGCAGAGACTCTGCGTTCACTTGGGAGGGGACGGAAAGAACCTGAACGATGACATTGGACAGTTGGTGGCTGAAAAGAGACTACATCCGACCATACAACAGTCTCTCGATGTCGTGCGAGTGATTGGAAATGGAATGGTCCATCCTGGACAGATTGCAGATGACAGCGCCAAGACCGTTTCCAAGCTGTTTGGTTTGATAAACGTCGTGGTCAATCAGACAATCTCTGCCGAGAAGGAAGTGCAAGCGCAGTTCGAAGATCTTCCTGAAGATAAGAAACTGCAGATCCAAAAACGAGATGCAGCCAGCGGCTTGACCTAGCCAATGATGACGGGCTGCGGCTGTTCGCATTCCATAAACCACGTTTCTTAGAGGTATTCACAATGACGGAAACACAATCAACATCAGAAGGTTGGGCGTTTGCTTCAGGATTGTGGGAGTTCGCCTACAGAGTTGCGGTGGTGGCAGTTCTGGTTTGGATCGGATTGTCCGCTCGAAGGATAAATGGTCACCTTCAAGGCACGATGCCAGTGTTCGTTGGCAATCCCGTCAACGTACTCGTACGAAACGGCGAACCAATTGACGTGACTCCCACCAATATCGCCTCCATGCCTCTATGGGTGCAGGAGGTTTCACCTTTACTGGGCGGCGGGTGAGGATATCTCAGGCGTCGGGATCCGGCGCGGGCAGGTGTTCGAGCAACTCGGTGCAGGCATCGCCGGGGCTGTGGGCTGAACAGACCGCCGACGACACCGCGACGCCGCGGCAGCCGAGCGCTGTGAGTTCAGCGATGTTGCCGACGCCGATGCCGCCGATCGCCAGGTGCGGACGGGCCGAAAGTTCCGGGTCCGCAAGGACCTCTTCGAGAAATCCGGGCCCGGCGATGCGCGGCCCGGGCTTGGTCGAGGACGAGAACATCGGGCCGAGCCCCAGGTAGTCGGCGCCGCGCCCAAGCGCGTCATGGGCCTGGTCGAGCGTGCTGGTCGAGACCCCGATGCGCACGCGTCGGGCGACCAGCCGGCGGACCTCCTCGATCGGGAGGTCGTTCTGCCCGAGGTGGACGGCGCCGGCGCCCGCGGCCAGGGCGATGTCGGCGCGGTCGTTGATGGCCAGCTCGGCGCCCGCGTCTCGCGTCAGCCCGGCGAGCACCCTGGCCCGCCGGAGCAGCTCGGCGTCGGGGAGGGACTTCTCGCGCAGCTGGATGCAATCCGCACCGGCGGCGAGCGAGGTCAAGGCCACCTCCTGCCACGGGCAGTGCGTACACAGCGACTCGCTGATCAGCACGCACAGGCGCCATTGCCGGTGCGCCTGGGTGGGCAGCGCCAGCGTCAGCGCGCGGTCCACGTCGTACGCGCGATATCGAAGCTCCTCGAGCATCACAGCCCCGGACCCGCCCGCCACGATCTTGGCGCACTCTTCGAGGCTTCGAAGGGATTCGGTGAGCCTGCTCGCGGCGGCGGCGGCGACGTCGGCAAGCCCGTCGCGACGCGTCTCGCGCTCGGTCGTGATCGTCGTGCCGACATCGCCCTCGACATCGCGCGACGCCGCCAGCCGCGTGTGGTCGTACCCGAGCGACACCAGTGCCGCGGCCAGATCGTGGCGGATCTCTTTGATCCGCTCCGTCAGCTCCGCGTCGTCCAGGACGAAGCGTGCGAGATCCTCCATGACGCGAAGGGCCTCGCGAGCGCGATTGGCGTTGGCGTCGATGATGCGATCGGCTCGGTCCAAGGCTGAATCACTCGGGTGTTTCCAGGAGCGCCTCGGCGCGCGTCTTGCGGTAGGCGATGATCCGCTCGTGCAGGTCGCTGTCGCCGGTCGCGAGGATCTGGGCGGCGAGGATGCCGGCGTTGGTGGCCCCCCAATCCCCGACCGCCAGCGTCCCGACCGGGATGCCCGGGGGCATCTGCACCATCGACAGCAGCGAATCGAGCCCGCCGCCGAGATCGGTCCTGATCGGCACCGCCAGGACCGGGCGCAGCGTGTGGGCGGCGATGACACCGGCCAGATGTGCCGCTCCCCCGGCCCCTGCGATGAAGACCCGCGCCCCCGCGCCCTCCACCTGTCGGATATATTCCACCAGCCTGGCCGCCTTGCGGTGGGCTGAAATCACCTTCGCCTCGTGTGAAACGCCGAGCTCGTCCAGCACGTCGCAGGCCCGTTTCATGGTGGGCCAGTCGGATTTCGAGCCCATGAGAACGGCAACGAGGGGATTTGCATCGGCCATGGTGGATGGAGTGTAGGTGTGGTAAGCTGTAGCGGGCCCGAGGCGGGATATGGCAGAGGTCGATCCATGCACACCACGGGACAACGCGGCTCGCGCGAGGGAGTGGTGCAGTGCCGAAGCGGCGGCACCAATCCGTACGCGGTCGAGCCGATCGATCTCGAATCAGGCCCGCCCAAGCCCGACCTGCCCGGGACCGTGGTCCTTCGGCGGACCCGGGACGAGCTGTTTGACGCCATCGCCGCGGACGTGTTCGTGCAGGCCCGGGCGTGCGTGCAGGCGTTCGGCGATTTCCACCTGGCGGTCTCGGCCGGCGACGGACTGAACCCACTGTACCAGCGGCTGATGTATGACCCCAACCTGCGCTCGATCCCGTGGAAGCGGACGCACCTGTGGCTCACCTGCGAGCGTTGCGACCCGCCCCCGGGCACGCGAAGCGCTCAGAGCCAGATCGAGGAACTGATCGTCGATCCGTCCGACATCCCCGGCACGCAGGTGCACTTCATTGACCTGGCGCAGCCCGACGCCGACATCGGGTATGAACGCGACCTGAAGGAGTGCCTGGAGTGGCGAGAGAAGGGGCACGATCGGCTGGACTGCGTGCTGCTGACGCTCGGGTCGAACGGTGAGATCGCGGGGCTGAACCCCGGGCCGCCGTGCACGGACGATTCCGGTCGCCTGGCCGTGCTGACCCGCGACCCCACGGATCAGAGCGCAGCCTCGGTAACGATGACCCAGCGGCTGATCAACGCGTCGCGATTCGTAGGGATTCTGGCGGTCGGGACAGCCGTGCGCTCGGTCCTGGCGCGGATCGAGTCTCGCACGGTGTCGGACGCGGAGGTTCCGGTGGTGGGGATCGATCCGGTGGGGGGCGAGCTGCGGTGGTACGTGGACAGCCGAGCCGGCGGCGGATAGGCGACGCGCCCGCCCACACCGCGGGGGTATCGTTGTGCGTCTATGCCGTCGCTTTCAATCGAGCCAAACGAGCGGGTCACGTTTCGCGTCGCGTATCGCGACGACGAACTTGTTGTCGTGGACAAGCCGGCGCGCGTCGTCACACAGCCCGGGCTCGGGCACGAGCGGGACTCGCTCCTGAACGGGCTGTTCGCGGCGTACGGGACGCTGCTGCAGAACCTGGGGCGATCGCGCGACTTCGGTCTGCTGCACCGTCTGGACCGTGACGCCAGCGGGCTGGTCATGGTGGCGCTGTCCGGACGCGCGTACGACACGCTGCGACAGGCCTTCGAGCGCGGCGAGGTGAAGAAGTACTACTGGGCGCTGGTGCGGGGCGCCCCCAACGCGCCCAAGGGTCTCATCCGAAAGCCCATCGTCGAGGAAACGACCGGCAGGAAGCTCGCACGGGTGTCGCCCACGGGCAAGGCCGCGGTGACGGCGTACCGCGTGCTGGAGACGACGCCAGCCGGATCGCTGCTCGAGTGCCGAACCCTGACCGGTCGGCTGCACCAACTCCGCGTCCACCTGAGATCGATCGGGTGCCCGATCATGGGCGACACGTTCTATGGATCGCGGCCGGTGCGGGCGTCGGCGCCGAGGCTGGCCCTGCACGCGCACCGGATCGTCACGCGCCACCCGCTGACCGACCAGAGGCTGGATGTGGCATCGCGCTGGCCGAGCGATCTGCGAGCGACCCTTCGCCGCGCCGGGCTGGCACGCCCGGATCTGCCCGGGCCGGCGAGCGACGACGCGGAGGGGTCCGAGGACTCGCAGCCTCAGTCTCAGCCTGAATCACACGAACAGCGTTCGTGAAGCGGTCATGTGGATTCTGGAATCAGGGCCATGAACTCGGCCGCGATGCCGTCAGCCAGCAAAAAGCCGGCGTCAGTGAGCGCCCACCGATCACCAGCGCGCATAAGCCCGCGGGCCGTGTATACCCCCGCGAGACGCTCCATCGAGAGCGCTGCGGCGGCGTCACCGAGCATCCGCACCTCTTCGAGGATCGGGCCCGCCTCGATCCCCTCCGTCAGTCGCAGCCCCGTCATGACGCGCTCGCGGAGCAGCCGAGGGGAGTCGGACGGCTCGTGGTCGATGATCGCGGCGAATCCACCGTCGTCGAACTTCAAGTAGTCGCCAAGGCGTGGGACATTCTTCCATCGGTGGCCCGCGACATGGGCGCTGGCGGAGGGGCCCGCAGCGAGCCACTGCTCCTGACGCCAGTACCCGAGATTGTGATCGGACTCCTGCCCCGGGCGTGCGAAGTTGCTGACCTCGTACCGCCGAAGCCCGGCCCTGCCCAGCGTTGCCACCGCCAGCGTGTGCATGTCGATCTCGGTCTGCTCGTCGATCGGATCGAAGTCGCCGCGACCCAGCCGTTTCGTCATCGCCGTGTTGGGCTCATACGTGAGGTTGTAGCACGAGACGTGGCCGACGCCCAGCGACAGCGCCTCGCCCAGGTCCGTAGCCCAGTCATCCACGGTCTGGCCCGGGACAGCGTAGATAAGATCGATCGACGTGCGATTGATCCCGCACTGTCGCGCCAGCGTCAACGCCCGTGCGACGTTGTCCGGATCGTGCCGGCGCTCCAGAGTGCGCAGGTGTCGTGAGTTGAACGACTGGGCCCCGACGCTGAGGCGATCGACGCCCCCGGCGACAAGGGTCTGGAAAAGCTCCTCCGTGGCGGACTCTGGGTTGCACTCGACGGTGAACTCGCCTCGGCCGGCCCGGATGGTTGAGAGATCGAAGAGCCGGTCGATCGCCGTGAGCAGTTCTCCCCAGAGCTCGGTCTGAAGGAGTGTGGGTGTGCCTCCCCCAACGAAAACAGAACACAGGCTCCCCCCAGCGGACCAGGGCGCCAGGGCGCTGAGTTCCTCGATGAGCCGGTCGGTGAACGCTCGCTGCCGATCGAGCGTGTCCACGATACTGTAGAAATCGCAGTAATGGCACTTGTGGGAGCAGAAGGGGACGTGGATGTACAGGCGGCGGACGGGTCGGTCGGGAACCGGCACCAGACCCCGTGCGGATCCGAAATGCGGGCGAGAAGTCTTGCCGGGGCGTTGCTGCAAGAGCGAGATGAGGGTATTGTGCGGCACGGGCGTATGGTGTGTCCGGGCTGTGTTGTCAGCCCGATCGGGTGGTCAGGGCGGCTTCAGCCCTCGGAAAGGATAGATGCGGTTGTGGACATTTCGCTCGTTCATGTGAAGCCGGACGGCACATCGCGCGAATTGGCGCTCACGTCGCTCCCCAAGGTCATCGGGCGCGGCGAGGACTGCGGGATCCGCATCCCGGTCGGGACGGTCTCTCGGCGTCACTGCGAGATCTGGCTGGACGAGGACGAAGACGCTGTCATGGTCAAGGACCTTGGGTCGAGCAACGGGATATACGTGAACGGCACACGGACCAGCGAAGCGGAACTCTCGCCCGGCGATCTGCTGCTGATCGGGCCGGCGGTGTTCGTCGTGAAGCTGGACGGTCATCCGGCCCAGATCGACCCATCCTCGGCGTTTGCGAAGGGATCGGCGGGCGAGAGCGGGCCGATGGCCGGACCCGAGGCCGGAAGCGGAACCAAGACCTCTGCCCCCATGATCCCCAAGCCGGACGCGGGCGGGCCGGACGCGAGCAGTCTGATCGACTTCGAGTTCGATCTGGACGACGAAGAGGACGATCAGCCCGCGCTGTGAAGAGCACTGCCGGGCGTCACGAGGGCGAGGAGACCTTGCTTTCCTCGTCCTGCGAATCCTCGCTCTCGCCGGGTTCGGGCGATGCAGCGGGCTCGGGAATCCGGATGCTGATGCCGCAGCCTCGGCAGCGCACGGTCTTGCCGCGGGCGCTCACCGGCACAGCCAGGACCTTCCGACAGGTCAGGTTCGGGCACATGATGCGGATCGTGTTGGTGGACATCCGGGTGTTCCTACGGTGTCCATCGGACTTCTCGGAGCCGCTCTTGACAGCAGCCCGGACATCGGCCGCCACGGGGATGGAACAACCCCGACGGTGACGGATGAGCCGGCCGCGTCGGCAGGCGCCAACCGGCTGGTTATCGGCACCCGATCCAGGGCGAGCGGGCTCTCGCAGCGCTATTCTCCTGTCGCCCTCGAACGGGGATTGAACGCATGACGCACGTGACCCAGCAACGACCTATCTCAGCGGAGGCGCCCGTGGCACGGGCGGCGGCGACGTCCGTGGTCGGCCTGCAATGGGGTGACGAGGGCAAAGGGAAGATCGTCGACCTCCTGGCGGCCGAGCATGACGCGGTCGTTCGGTACAACGGCGGGGCCAACGCGGGACACTCGATCCTCGTCGGACCGGACCGCTATGCACTGCACCTGGTGCCGTCGGGCATCCTGTACCCCGGCAAGGCGGCGATCATCGCCAACGGCGTGGTCGTGGATCCCGAGGCGCTGGTCGAGGAGATCGACTCACTGACCGATCGAGGCGTCGAAACCTCGGGTCTGGTCGTGTCCAGCCGCGCTCATGTGGTGATGCCGTATCACACGGTCGAGGACCACCTCCGGGAGGCCATCCTGTCACAGGGCGAGGACCGCGGGCTTGGCACGACGCTGCGCGGCATCGGCCCGTGCTACGCGGAGAAGTGCCTGCGCGCCGGTGCCGTGCGCATGGGCGATCTGTCCCAGCCCGCGGAACTGCGCCGAAAGATCGAGATCGCGTGCGCATCGCGAAAAGCGTGGTTCGAGGCGGCCGGGTGTGCGGGCGACGCCGACCCGGCAGCGGTCTTTGAGCGGATTCTCCCGTTCGGAGATCGCCTGGCCTCGATCGTCAGGGACACGACGTACCTGCTGCACGAGCTGGTGGACCGTGGCAAGCGGCTGCTGTTCGAGGGCGGCAACGCCACGCTGCTGGACCTGGACCACGGCTCCTACCCCTACGTGACCAGCTCGAGCTGCTCGGCGCTCGGGATCGGCGCCGGCACCGGGCTGCCACCGGGCCGGATCGGCCGAATCGTGGGCGTGATGAAGGCGTACACGACGCGCGTCGGCAAGGGCCCCATGCCCACCGAGTTGACGACCGCGGTCGCCGACGAGATCCGCACCCGCGGGGCTGAGTACGGCACGACGACGGGTCGGCCGCGACGGATCGGGTGGCTTGACCTCGTGGCGGCACGGTATTCCGCCATGATCAACGGTGCCACGGGGCTTTCAGTGATGATGATGGACGTGCTGTCGGGACTTGACGCTCTGCAGGTGTGCACGGCGTACGAAATCGATGGCGAGCGCACCGAGCGGTTTCTTCCCGACAGCGCGCTGCTCGCGAGGGTCCGACCTGAGTACGAACGCCTCGACACCTGGTCAGAGGACGTGTCGGGTGCGCGGAAACTGAGCGACCTGCCGTCCCCGGCCCGGGCCTACCTCGACAGAATCGAATCGGCGGTCGGTGTGCGGATCGAGATCGTGAGCGTCGGACCCGATCGGGAGCAGACGATCCGGCTCTGACGACAGGATCGGGGCGGAACCGTCGATCGCGTGATCCCAATACAGCCGATGGATCGGCGCGCACGAACACAACCCAGGACGGAGCACAGTGAGCACGACGGGCGTCAACCTGAGCGAGACGGAACGCGCGGTGCTCGAGGCGATGCGGGCCCGCAACCCGCGGGCGGACCCGACGGGGCATCTCCCGGACGTCCCGCCCTCGCGGATCCCGCGTCACGTGGCGATCATCATGGACGGCAACGGGCGCTGGGCCGAAGCACGCGGGCTGCCAAGGATCTTTGGGCATCGAAACGGAGCCGCGGCGGTGCGCGAGGTGGTGGAGCACGCCGGCGTGCTGGGTATCGAAGCAGTGACGCTGTTCTCGTTCTCGCAGGAGAACTGGAAACGGCCCAGGGATGAGATCGACGCGTTGATGACGCTGTGCCTGGCGTACCTCGAAGGCGAGCGCGACGCGATGGTGCGCAAGGGCATCCGGTTCAAGGTGATCGGCCGACGCGAGGGCCTGCCCGAAGCGGTCGTGCGGGCGATCCAGGACGTGATCGAGGCCACCGCCGGGGGCAAGGCCGGGACGCTGTGCCTTGCGATCAACTACGGCTCGCGGGCCGAGATCGTGGATGCGGCCAGGTCGCTGGCCCGCGACGCCGCCCAAGGCCGACTCGATGCCGACGCCATCGACGAGGCGATGTTCGCTGATCGGCTCGACACCGCCGGGATGCCGGACCCGGACCTGCTGATCCGCACCGCCGGCGAGATGCGGGTGAGCAACTACCTGCTGTGGCAGATCAGCTACGCGGAGTTGTACGTGAGCCCCGTGTGCTGGCCGGACTTCGGGCCGGAGCAGCTGAACGATGCGGTGCGGGCCTACGCCGGGCGCGACCGGCGCTTCGGGGGCATCGGGCCCGATTGATCGGCACGCCCAAGGCGAGCGGGGTAGAGTCCCAGGCGTGCTGCGCCACCGCTTGACATTCGGGCCGATCCTGATCGTGGCGGCGTTCGCGGTGT
>JADFGU010000135.1 GCA_022567535.1 Planctomycetota bacterium
CGCCGCGGCGAAATCGAGGCTGCTTTGAGGCGGGCGAGTCTGGCGATTTTGGCCGGTCAGCGTCGCAACGGCGCGTTCGTCTGGGCGCGTGAATCGGCACGCGAAGCGGGAATCGCGCAGATTGCGGGCGCGGTCCTCACGTCCGCGCTCCGCGGAGGCGTGCGAGAGGGTTTGCGAGGATTGCGCGAACGGTGGCGCGCCCGCCTGGGGCCTCCCATGCGCTACGCCGGGCGGTCGCGGCTGCGCTTTCGCAAAGCCGGCGGAGACATGTACAGCCACTGGTTCCGGCCGCTTGCGCTCGCGCTCGCCGCCGGCGCGCTGCCGCCGGACGGCCGGCCCGTGCGGTGGGACTTCGGCTTTCGCGATCAGATTTCCCAAGGCTGGTGGCCGGGTGCGCCGGACGCCCGAGCCGAGCGGCCTTCGATCAGCAAAGGTGAGCGCGGCGCCGTCGCCGTCACGCCAAGTGCGGACAGGTTAGCGGCCGCGGAACTCGACCGCGCCGCGACGCAGCCGAGCAGGACCGGGATAGGCCACACCCTATGAGCAGCGACACGCCCGCGACCGACAACCGCTGGAGCTACCAGTGGGCGCGGCTCGACAACGACGACGCGCAAATCTTCGCCGACTGGATTCACCCCACGCGATTGGAGGACTTTCGCGCCAAGCGCGTGTTGGACGCCGGCTGCGGCAAAGGCAGCTACGCACGGCTGGTCGCGCAGGTTGCGGACGAGGTCGTGGGGCTCGACAAGTACGCCATCGATGCGGCCCGGGCCAACGTCGGCGACTGTGCGAACATCAAGCTCGTCGCCGGCGAGATCGAGTCGTTCGACGATCCCGAAAAATTCGACATGATTTATTCGGTCGGCGTGCTGCACCACCTCGACGATCCGAAACGCGGGTTCGAAGCGCTGCTTCGCAACCTGCGGCCCGGCGGGCGGATCAACGTGTGGGTCTACGGCAAAGAGGGCAACGGTCTTTGCCGCTGGATCATCGAGCCGCTCAAGAAATGCCTGCTGCTGGCACTGCCCATGCCGTTCGTGCGAGTGCTCGCCTTCGTGCTCACCGGCCTGCTCTACCCGTATGCACTCGTTTGTCGGTTTCTTCCCCGGAAACTGCCGTATACGGAGTACATGGGCAAGTTCCGCGGTCACGCATTCACGTTCCCGTTCGATGAGCATCTCTCGGAGATCCGCGCGGACCTCAGTTTCGTAGGCACGACTTCGCTTCACTGGTCGGTCCTTGAATCGCAGACCCGCGAGGGCGACTACACGCCCGTCTTCACGAGCGTGACCACGCCCAGCGGAGGCGGGCGATCCTTCTACTCCTCCGGGTCGATCGATGTCCCGCTCCTGAAGGATCGATTCTATCTCGTCGGCCTCGCCTGGGGCGCCGAGTCGGTGACGTATTACACCGATCGGGTCGAGATCCCGCGATCGTGGAACCTGGGCACGATTGAGTTCGCGTTCGGGATAAACGACTTTCAGCCGCCGCTGATCGACCCCATCCCCTATTCGAGTCTCATCCTGTCGCCCAACGCCGAATACGCGATCTCGATGTGCTTCGGCGGTCAGACGCTGTGCGTGTGCGACCTGTTCGACCAATCCACAGGCCCGGGCGTGTGCGACATCTTTGACTTCCTTGGTTTTCAGTCAGCCTATGTCTTGCACGACCCGTCCGCCTGCGACCTAGACACGTCCACCGGCGTCGGCAGGTGCGACATTTTCGACTTCCTCGCCTTCCAGAGCGGGTTTGTAACGGGCTGCCGATAGCGCCCCGGGCGACCCGCGCACGCTCAGTGATCGAGGTGCGAGGAGCTCTTCCGGCCGCCGCGCCACAGAAAGATCATCAGCAAGCCGATCCCCACGAGCAGGATCAGGTCCGCGATGTTGGAGACGTAGGGCCACAGCTCGCGCCCGCCGTCCAGAGGGTTGCGCCAGCCGAAGGGCATCTCGATCCCGGGGAGCGGATGGATGAAGTCGCGCACGCAGGCGAACCGGATGCGGTCGTAGAGGTTGCCGAGCCCGCCCGCCAGCAGCAGCCCGATCGCCGCGTGCGCCAGGCGATCGCTCCGTCTCGTCCATGCGCCGAACATCCAGAGCCCGAACGCGAGGGCGGCCAGTGTGAAGGTGATGAAAACCAGCCGCCGCCCGGCTCCGAGCCCGAACACCGCCCCAGGATTCAGCACGAGCGAGAAGCTCAGCACATGCTCGACAATCGTCACAGGTTCGTGCACGTCGATCAGTTCAGACAGGTTCGGCGATTGCAGCACGTCTTGGCGGGTGATGATCTGCGGCTCACCGGCGACGGTGCGAAACGCCAGCCACTTGCTCCCCAGATCCATCGCCAGACCGATGATCGTCACCAGGGCGAGCGTGAGCACGGCCGAAGGATTATGCCAGGGCGACGTGGCTTTCGGCGCGTCGGAGTTCGCCTTGACGGCGCGTGCCGTCACAGCCGCATCGAGCGACGCTCGATCTCGCGGGCGGTGTCGATCGAGTGCTTGGCCCAGGGCAGTTCCTCGAGGCGCTCGGTTCGAATCGGCCTGCCGGACAGCACGCACAGCCCGTAGGTGCCCTTTTCCATCCGTGCCAGCGCGCCGTCGATCTCCTTGATCAGCTTGCGATCCACCGCTGCAATGTTCAGCGACAGCGTCTGGTCATACGTGTCCGAGCCCTGTTCGGCCATGTGGCTTGGCGTGTGGCTGAGCCCGCCGCTGCCCCCGCTCAGCAGAGCCTCGCGCTCCATTTCCGATACATCACCGACCAATTCAGCCCGCTTGCGCAACAGAATGTCGCGGAACTTCTTGAGTTGCCGCTTGTTGAACGGGCTCTTGGTCTTCTTCTTCGTCTCGGTGCCGCCCGATGTGCGCGATGCCGGGTCCGACGCGCTCGGCACGTTCTTCGGACCCGACGGGATCAGCGGCTTGGGACGCTTCACGCCCGGCTCCAGGAGACCGCGCCCGAGCTTGGGGATGACCGTCGGCGCGCGCGGGGCCCGCCGCCTGCGCATCGGCTTCTTCGCGATGATCGTGATGCCCTGGTGCGGCGGCTTGTGCGGCGGCGACTTTATCTGCCCGGCTTTCCCGGCCAGGGGCCTGACAACTCGCTTCACCGTCTTCCCGGCGACCTTTCTGGGCGATTTCTTCGCCGCCTTCCTGGTCACACTCCGCGCCGGCTTCTTGGCGACCACCTTCTTGCGTGTGGGCTTCCGAACGACTTTTCTTCCGGCGGCAGCTCTCGTGGATTTCTTCGCCGCGGGTCGTTTGCTCGTTGCCCGTCGAGCCGGCGTTTTTTTCCGGGCGCTCTTCCTGGACGCCGATTTCTTGGCCGACGACACGCCGCGGGCGGTCTTCTTTCGGGAAGACGCCTTCGTCGTTTTACGGGTTTTGCTCGTCTTTTTTGCCAACCAGGATCCCGTCTCGCCGATCCCGCCTTCCCCCTCGGCCCCGGGGCCGACGCGGGGCGGAACAGTAGCCGATCCCGTCGATCCAGTCAAAGCAGCGCGGAATCCGCGGTGTCGGCAGGGGTACACACATCACAAACCGCTGCTATAACGCTACTTACATGATCTGCCGCGGATCAGGCGAGAGGTTCCGCGCCCCCCGAGGCCGCCGGCACCACGATGGACGCGGCGTCCGACCGCTCCACGTACCGGCCCAGACGCCGGAATCGGGCGTACCGCTGCTCCACCAGCTCGGCACCGGGGATCTCACGCATCTCGTCCAGCTGGGTCGAGATCCACTGCCGGAGCAGCTCGCCGGCCCGCTGCGGGTCGCGGTGCGCCCCGCCCATCGGCTCGGGAACGATCCCGTCCACGATCCCCAGTTCGATGTTGTCCCGGGCGGTCAGCTTGAGAGCCTCAGCCGCGGCGCGGTTGGTCGTCTCATTCGCCTGCTTCCACAGGATCGCCGCGCACCCTTCCGGGCTGATCACCGAGTACCACGCGTGGGCCAGCATGCCCACCCGGTTGGCGACGGCGATCCCCAGCGCGCCGCCAGACCCGCCCTCGCCGATGACCACGCTCACGATCGGCACGCGCAGCCGGCTCATCTCGCGCAGGTTCACCGCGATCGCCTCCGCCTGGCCACGCTCTTCGGCGCCGATCCCCGGGTACGCGCCCGGCGTATCCACGAGCGTCACGATGGGTGTGCCGAACTTCTCGGCCAGCTTCATCTTGGCCAGCGCCTTTCGGTAGCCCTCGGGATGAGCGCACCCGAAGTGGCAGGCGATCTTCTCCCGCGTCGTCTTGCCCTTGTGATGGGCCACAATCATGCACTTGACCGAGTTGATCCGCCCGAAGCCAGTGATCATCGCCGGATCGTCGCCGAAGCGCCGATCGCCATGCAGCTCGCAGAAGTCGCGGCACATCATGTCGATGTAGTCACGACCCTGCGGGCGCTTGGGGTGCCGGGCCACCCGGACGGTATCCCACGGGCTGAGCTGCTCGTAGAGCGTGCCGAGCAATTCGTCCCGCTTTCGGCGAAGCTCGTCAACACCCGGACGCTGCTCATCGCCGGACCCGTTGTCGAGTTCGCCCGCGAGAGCCGGCATCGCCGGATCGGCCGGGCCCGACGTGCGCGCCGCCGCCGTCTCCGCCCGCTCGATCTGCCGCTCAATCTCAACCACGCGCCGCTCGAATTCCATCTGATAGAACGCCGACATGACGGCCGATTGTAGCGGAGCCAACGCACGGCAGGGCACACGCCAAGCACGAATACGCCGACGCACCGGGCACTCAGTCAACAGAGGCCCGAGCGCCAGCGAGCGGCTCACCTCAGAAAAAGGAGGCCCGAGCGCCAGCGAGCGGCTCAACACCCCACCCCGGGTCGCCCGCCCGTCACCGCAGCAACAGAGCCACCTGCGCAAGCAGGCGGTCCCCATTCGACTTCGCACGATCAGAAAACGACTTCATCGCCAGCGCTGCTGGATGTGTCGCAGTCCAGAGCGCAAGGATCGCTCACGATCGCCGCCTTCGTGCAGCTGCCACCAGCGGCAGCGGGAGCACGATCCACGCAGCCGGGGCGGGGACGACGTTGATCACACCCGAGCCGGGCGTGAAGGAGTGCGGGAACAGTTGAGTTGGGCCCGGGTTGGGGATCTCCCATTCAAGAATCAAGAAATTTGTCGTATTGCTCGTGTGCAGGCTGACAGTGCGGGACGTGAAGTTCGAAGTTGTCCAGTCGTACGTGGCCAGCAGGATCGGATTGTCCCGAGAGCCAATGAAGATCGGCGGCATATGGAGTTGACCGTTGGCGGCGCCGGAGATCACATTGCCGGCGATCACACCGGTCGAAGAGGCTGGCCCCAAGAGTATGTTGACGGGATTCGAGAAAACGCCGTCACCCGCCGTCAGATCGTAATTGCCAGCACCAAAGATGTACTTGAATCTGGGGGGATCAGTCCATGTGGCCCAGATTCCAATCGTTGTCGTTGGCGAACTGGGGCTGACGGTGTTGGTGGACGTCAGCAGGTAGCTCCCGTCAGTCTGGGCAAGAGCGGGGACGGAGAAGAGGACCGCCAGCAAACACGTCATGATTCCTCTCATGGCGTCACTCCTTCTCGCAGCCTGCGGCGAAAGCCGCCTGGAAACAGAGGAAATCGAACACGTCGCAGACGCGTGGGCCGCTCGCGCTGTCGAGGGTGCAAGGATCACTCACGATCGCCGCCTTCGTGTGGCCGCGGCGAGCGGCAGCGCGAGCACGACCCACGCAGCCGGGGCGGGGATGACGTGGATCACACCCGAGCCGGGCGTGAACTCGTGCGGGTACAACTCAACGATTTCCCCCGTCACTGGACTGAAGACAATGAAGATGCTCGTATTGCTGGTGCGGAGATCCACCGCGCGCGGTGTGAAATCCGTGGTGGTCCACTCGTACCTGGCCAGCAGGATCGGGTTGTCCCTTAACCCGGGAAAAAAAGGCGGGATATAGAGCTGGCCGTTGGCCGCGCCGGAGATCACATTGCCGGCGATTACACCCGTCGAAGAGCCATGACCCAAGAGCACGTTGACGGGATTTGAGAACTGCCCCTCACTCGCCGTTAGATCGTAGTCACCAGCACCAAACATGAACATGCGTGCGTGATCGGACCACGCAGCCCAAATTCCGAGCGTCGTTGTCGGAGCACTTGGGCTGACTGTGTTACTGGGCAATAGGAGATATGTGGCATCGGTTTGCGCAAGCGCGGGAGCCGCAAGAAAGATGGTCAAAAGCGTAACACACGCGTTTCTCATGGCTCTACTCCTGCTCGCAACCCGCGGCGAACGCCGCCTGGAAGCAGATGAAATCGAATATGTCGCACACGCCAGCTCCGGTCGAGGAATCGCAGTCGCACGCCGACGGGTCACCCTCAACAAAGGACGCCTGGAAAGCCAGGAAGTCGAAGACGTCGAGAACACCCGTACCGGTACTGCTGTCGAAATCGGCATAGCACATTCGTCCCGAGCCGTTCAGCCCGTCGCCTCCGCAGTCGAATTCGAATGGTGGAAAAATGTTCTGCGCCGCGAATGCGTCCAGGATGATCTGGCAGTGAGGTGTGCCGTTGCTGTGCGTGTCGTCGTCGTCGTCCGCCGTCAGCACTTCAATCAGCGTACCCTCGTCCGCAGACTGGTCCCTGGGACTCGGA
>JADFGU010000136.1 GCA_022567535.1 Planctomycetota bacterium
TTGGCCATGTCGTCGCCGCTGAACGCATACATCGCTTCCATCTCGGCCGGGGCGGTAGCAGGTACGTTGAAGTCTCCACCTAACCTTGACCTCCGTGCCATCCGGCCGACGACCTCGTCATTTGACTTGTAGGCGTTCTTCGTCAGTTCGGCCAACTGCCGGAACTGCTCGCCGCCGCCGTAGACGCGCGGGGCCACGCCCGGCACCGTCGGCACGGGGATCATCGGCCGGTACGCGTGCAATGGCTCGTACAGGTCCATCTGAAAGCTGATGGGCCGCCCCGCCACCAGCGACAGCTGCACGTCGATCCAGTCCTCGTCGGTCGTGTTCTCGACGATGGCCCAGCCCTGGATGGTGGGCAGCCCGGCGTCCGAGCGCCGGCCCTTCGAGTTGTTGGCCTCGCCATCGGGCAGCACCAGGCGGTAGCTGGTCTTCCAGACCGGCATCTCGTGCACGTACGCAGCCACGATGCGCCTGGCGCCGGAGCCGCGCAGCGCGATGTCCACGGTCTTGATGCGATCGGCACGATGCTCGGCCAGCGCCGCCAGCGCCTTGTTCAGCTCGCCCGCCAGCTCGGGATCGTCGATGGTCATCGAGGCCAGGTCGGCGAGGTCGATGGACTTGATGCCGGCGTCGGTGACGAGGTTGACGAACTTGGCGGTGTAGGTGCCGCCCTCGTGCGGGACGGTGCGCAGCTCGACGCCCAGCACGATGCCGCGGACGGCGCCCGAGGGCAGCTCCAGCCGCACCGGCGCTCCGCGCAGTCGCTCGAGCAATTCGCCCATGTTGGGGTTGTCGGAGATGTCGATCCCGAAGCTGGCCAGGCGGCGCGCGATCGGCTCGCGCGAGCCGTACCCCACCGACTCGATCCGACCGCCGTCAAGATCCAGCAGGATCATGGACTTGAGGATGTCGTTGATCTGGTCGGCGGCGAAGGTGAGCTGGATGTCGGCATCGCCGTCCACGAGCCCGTGCCGCTCGAAGTAGCCCACGCCCGAGCGGTACAGGGTGATGGCGGTGACGGGCAGCTCGTCGTCCGGGCCGGACGTGTCGATGGGCCCCGGTGCAAGGCTGAACGAGGCAGCCAGACCGGACAGGGCGAGGATCAGTGCAGCGGGTGTGAGCATGGCCTTTCTCCAGGGTGTGTGGTTCACCCTTATTGTGACAAACGAATGGCGGATCGGTTGCATGTGCGCGGGGTCGTTACATTCGGGTGACAGAAACCAAACCGGCGGGTCTTGCGCGGGTGTTTGTCGCTCGCTCGGTGTGCTTGCGAGTTGCATGTGCGTTGGGAGGACCGATGGACGCCGAGTCTGAGTCCGCGAAGGCTCGGATTTCTCCGATGACGCTCGTGCGATCCCTATCCGAGCCTTCGCCCGCGGCGGGCTCAGACTCGGCGTCCGTTCCGGTGCGGATGCGTGCATTGAATCCTCGTTACGAATCGACTGCACGCGGGCCTCCCGGCGTGGGCGACGGGCTCGGCGTGACGGGAATCGAGAGCCGGAAGCGGGCGCCGGGCCCCCGGGCGGGCCGATCCAGCGTCAGATCCCCGCCCAGCTCGCGCGCCAGCCCCCGGGCCAGCGCCAGCCCGAGCCCGATGCCCGGGTTGGGCTCATTCGCGTCGCTGCGGGCGCGCTGGAAGGGCTTGAAAATACGGCTGGCGTCGGCCGCCGCGATGCCCGGGCCGAAGTCGCGCACGCTGATCGACGCGACCGAGCCCGTCACCTCAGTCGTCAGTTCGATCCGCGCGTCGTCGCCGCCATTGGCGTACTTGCACGCGTTGTCGACCAGGTTCACCAGGATCCGCTCGACGGTGAGTGGATCGGCCGGCGCGTGCGCGTCGGGATCGGGCGCGCTGATGTCCAGCGTCATCCCTGCGGTGTCGGCCCGCTCGGTCAGCGCGGGACGAACACGCTCGAGGAGTTCGCTCAGCGCGATCGCGTCGTTGCGATGCGCCTTTCGCGGCTGGCCGAGACGGGCGAAATCCAGCACATTCTCGACGATCCCCGACAGCCGGCGAGACTCGCGCTTCAGGGTCGTGAGATAGTGCGCGCGGTCGCTTTCACCCTGCACCATGCCGTCGGCGAGCATCTGCGTGTAGAGGCAGAACGTGGTCAGCGGCGTGCGCAGCTCGTGGGTGACAGCCGTGACGAACTGCCCGCGGCGCTCGGCCAGCTCGGTGGACTTGCGCAGGACGAGCCCGATGGCGCCGACCGCGGCCAGCACCGCCGTCCACGAGACGACCAGCGCCGCACGCGTCGGCGTCACCGTCGGAATCGTGTACGCCGGGATCCGCCCGGGATCGAGCACCGCCGGAACGCTCGCCAGGCGCTGGCCCGACGGGGCGGCAGCGACCGCGCCGGCGTACATGGGCTCGAGCGACGCGCCCGCAAGCAGATCGTCCACCGCGCTCAGCAGCAGGTTCTCGATCGCAGGCCAATCCAGCCACACACCCTGCACGATCCGGTTCCCCGCGATGTTGACCGTGCGCAGCATGACGAGCTGGCCGCCCGTGCCCGCCGGGCCGGTGCGCCACGTGGTGCGAAAGCCGCCCACCTCCGGCCCGCTGTCGTCCGGCCGCGCCAGCGCGTCCGTCGCTTCGTTTGAGAGCGCCCCGGCAGACAAGCCGAGCGGCGCCTCCTCTGCCTCTCGGCGGGCGCCGGCTGCGGATTCGGTCTTGGCGATGCGTTTCGATTCGTCGGCTCGCCCGGCTGGACCGGCTTTCGATCGGGGGATGTTGGACCGCTGGGCGAACTCAAGAAGCTCCTGCCTGGCCTCGTAGTCGCCGCCGAGATCGAATCCTTCGAGGCTCAACTCGTCCTTGAGTGCGCTGCTCGCGTCCGCCAGCGCCATGTCCGTGTCGGCGATGGCCGAGACCAGCGCCTTGTCGTCCCGGCCCGGCGCCAGGAACGAGCGCAGCCTGCTCAGCCGATCCTCCGCCGCGACGATCCGCTCGGCCATGGACGGGTCCGACGCCTCCGCCTGGTCGCGCATGTTGCCGTGCGGAACCTGCGGCGAGGTGAACGAGCCGTCCGGCCCGATCTCGAAATGCAGGAGGACGAACGGCCCGGGGTCGGTCAGCAGCGGCGACTCGACCAGCACCGCGTCCGGCGGAACCTCCTCCCACATCCGCGTGTACGCGCCCTCGGCGGGGTAGAAGGGGCGATAGTAAAAGTACGGCGTCCCGACCTCGCGGTTGAGAACCGGCAGCAGCGTCGACTCCATCCGCCACAGCGCGAGCTGCACCGTTTCATTGAAGCTCTTTTCGGCGCTGGATCGGTGCTCCCGGGCCTCGAGTCGAAGCGCCAGCCGCGAGATGCCGCCAAGCCCCGCCAGCACGAGCAGCACGCCCAGCCCATACACAGTGGCAGTGAGTCGGCGCGATGACATCACGCACGTGCTCCTCGGTTCGTCTCAGCCGGTGATTGGGCCGGCGGTTCGTCGGGCGGCTTGTCCGGCGATTGCGCGAGCATGTACCCCTTGGCCCGCACCGTGACGATGACGCTGGGCGAGGCGGGGTCGTCGCGCAGCTGCTCGCGCAGCCGCGCCACCGCCATGTCCACCGTCCGCGTGTTCACGCCGCGCGGGTCCACGCCCCACACCCGCATCAGCAGCTCGTCGCGCGAGATGGCCCTGCCCGGATTGGCGACCAGGTAGGCGAGCACCTCGGCCTCGCGCTGGGGCAGCGTCACGCGCTCGCCGGACTCGAAAACCACCTCGCGACGCTCGAAGTTCACGCACCGCCCGGCGATGGTCACCTCGCCCAGATTGGTCGGCCGCTCCGCCGACCGCCGCAGCACCGCCTCGACACGGGCCAGCAGCTCGGTCGCGCTGAAGGGCTTGATGACGTAGTCGTCGGCGCCGGCGCGGAGCCCCTGCACGCGATCGCGCTCCTCGCCCTTGGCGGTGAGCATGATGACCGGCAGGGTGGGCCGGGCGGCGCGGATCTCCCGAAGCACCTCCATGCCGTCCAGCTCGGGCAGGAGGATGTCCAGCAGGACGAGATCGACGTCGGCGGCGACGGCCAGGTCCAGACCGTCGCGGCCGTTGTCCGCCTCCAGGACCCGGTACCCCGCGAACTTCACCGCGTCCACGAGCCCGCGCCGGATGGCCTCGTCGTCCTCGACTACCAGCAGGGTTCCGAGCGACACCGGGTCTCCTTTCGATTCACCTCTTCACTTATCGTCCTTCACGGGGTACTTGTTCGATCCTTCTTCGTCCGGGGCCTCGTCCGGCACCTCATAGACAATGCCCTTCCTGGCCGCCTGCAGCCGCAGCGCGACCATCACCTTCTGGTCGAATCCGTCGGAGTGCTCGGCCAGGGCGTCCTTGAGAAATGCCTGACGCCGGCCGTCGATCTCGGTGATCTGCCGGCGAAGCTGGTCCCGCCTGGCCTGCTGCTCTTTGACGTACGCGACACGCTCGTCCGGCGTCATTGTCTGCATGATCTCGGGCAGCTCGTTCTCCTTGATGTCGTCGAGGTTGGCCCGGCCCTCGGCGATGTCGCGCACCAGCTCCTGCCGACCTGTCAGGCTGTCAGCCCCCGCCTCGCCCGCCTTGTACCGCGCACGATCCGCGAGCGCGCCCGCCGGGGCAGATGCGTCGATCTCCTCGCTCACCGCGAGTTTGCTGTACAGCGCCTCGCGCGCGTCCTTGTCGCCGTACGCCAGCAGCGTGCCGTCAAGGTCGGCCCCCAGACGCGCCAGCTCCTCGTCATACGGCGTCGCCACCGCGAGCATCCCGCCCGTCGGATCGATCGCGAAGTACTCGCCCTCGCTGAGCCGGGCGATCTCCTGCCAGATCACGTCCGTGCCGCTCATATTGCCGCACTGGATCGTGTTGATGATGATCCCCACTTCGGCTGCTATGGCGCACGAGTCGTGGTACCGCACGTCGTCCTGGTAGTCCATGTGAGGCGGCGCGTCGCCGACGAGATAGATCAGCTTGAGCGCGTTCTCATCGCTCGACCACTCGAACAGCGTGACCGCCTCGTTGAGCGCCTGGTTGACGCTCTCGGGCCCGTCGCCGCCGCCGACCGCTTCGTATTTCATCAGGTCCGAATAAATCGCGTCCAGGTCCGACGTCATGGCCGTGCGCACGGTGATGTACGCGTCGCCCCGATCCCGATACCCGACCAGCCCGATCTTGATGTCAGGCGTGGGCTGGGCGGTGGCAATCGCGTTGGCGATTGACCAGATTTTCTCCTTCGCCCCCTGGAGGAGCCCGCTCATCGAGCCGGTGGTGTCGAGCACAAACACGACCTCGATCACTGGTTTTTCAGCCGATATGGGCGCCGCCGTGGACGCAACCGCGGGCTCGACGTTCTCGATCGGCATCAGTTGGCTCGAAACCTGGGCGTGCGTGCCCGTCGCCAGCGCAAGCCCGGCCGCCAGTGTCAGTACGGTAATCCTGTTCAGCGTTGTCATTGTCAATCTCCATTTCCTGTTGGTGTTGTGACTTGTTGATTGAAACACGATCATCTCCCCTCGCCGCCCGCCGTGGGCAGCTTCACGAGGATGTTCTTCCCATTGAGCGACAGATACACGTCCCCGCCCATGGCCAGCACCGCCTGCCGATGCTGCTTGACCAGCGTGTCGAGCAACTCATAAAACGCTTCGGTGTCAAACTCGACAATCTCGTCGGGTTCGTCTTTGTCTTCTTTCTTGCCCAGCTTGTCGATCAACTTTGCTTCGACCCATCGGCCGGCGCTGAAGTAATACGTCTCTGCGTTGATCTGCTTGACCTGAGAGGTCTTCAGTTCCTTCATGTCCCGGTCAAGAAAGACGTTCGACTTGTTCAGCTTGCTCTGTACCATTCGCAAGCCCGCATTGCGCTCTTGAGCAACCGCGCCCTCGCCTGCTCGTTCTTCTCGGGCACGCACCCTCAATGACTCGCTGGCCATAGCACGCTGCAAGTCGAGTTGCGGAACCTCGTCATAGCTGGCGAGACCGTCTCCGAAGAAAGCATCCAGCCCCACCCGCATCCCAGGCTCCACCGCCAGGAATGACGTGTACTCCGTCAGAATCCCCCATTTCATCGAGAGCGTAATGATCTCGTCCACCAGCTCCTTGAACCGCGGATCCTCAGTTGGTTGAAATGGGCCATACACCGCGGCACTCCCGTCCGCGCCCATCGCACGGATCTCGTCGATCATCGCGGCGATCTTGCGCGACGCCCAGAGCCTCGGCACAAACGAGTTCCGCGTCGTCGCACGATCCATCCCGAAGCTGAACTCGAACCTCCGCTGTGTCCCGAAGTAATCGCCGCTCAGCACAATCGTGATCGGCTTGTCTTCCACATACTGCCCCAGCAGCACCAGCTGATCCCCCTCGAACAGGTCCGGCAGCGCGTGCGGCATCAACTCGCGAACCGCGCGCGTCGAAACCTTCCCATCCGCATCCAGCACCGTCAGCACCGGCTCAGACAGCACGGGCCCGGACAGCCTCTTGAACACCTGCCCGACCTTGACCTCGACGTCCTCCTCGGGCAGCACAAACGTGCTCGTCGCACGCGACTGCTGCGCAATGGTCGTCAAGAGCGGCGCGTT
>JADFGU010000137.1 GCA_022567535.1 Planctomycetota bacterium
GGTTCGAGCTGATCGAGCCGCTGCGGGACCTGTTCAAGGACGAGGTGCGCAAGCTGGGCGAGGTGCTGGGGCTGCCCGACGCGATCGTGTGGCGGCACCCGTTCCCCGGGCCGGGGCTTGCGGTGCGGGTCATGGGCGAGGTGACCCCGGACCGCCTGCACACTCTGTGCGAGTGTGACGAGATCCTGCTCGAGGAGATCGTCTCGGCCGAGCTCTACCGACGGACGAGCCAGGTCTTCGCCGTGCTGCTGCCGGTGCAGAGCGTCGGGGTCATGGGCGACGGCAGGACGTACGAGAACGTGGTGGCGATCCGGGCGGTGGAAACCCAGGATTTCATGACGGCTGACTGGGCACGGATCCCCTACGACGTGCTGGCACGGATCTCCAACCGGATCATCAACGAGGTGCGGGGCGTGAACCGGGTGGTGTACGATATCTCGTCCAAGCCCCCGGCGACCATTGAATGGGAATAAACGGCAGGGCTGGGCGTTGAACATCGGACAAACACCACCCTTGGAGGATCGAAATATGAGTACGCATCGTCTCGCGATCGTCGCAACGTTGGCCGCCCTCTCACTCGGAACGCTCGGATGGAGCGTCGCGTCCAGGGAATCGGTGGACCGACCCGTGGTGGCGCCAACGGCGGCGTCGATGTACGGCGTCGATTCAGTCCACTCGTCTGTGATCTTCAAGATAAAGCACGCCGGCGTCACGAACTTCTACGGGCGTTTCGACAAGATGACCGGCTCGTGGACGTTCGATCCCGACGACCTCTCGACGGCTTCGTTCGAGTTCGAGATCGATAACACAACGGTGAACACGGGCTCGAATAAACGCAACGATCACCTGAAGAGCGCTGACTTCTTCAATGTCAAGCAGTTTCCCACGACCAGCTTCAAGAGCACGAAGCTCGAAGCGGTCTCCGGCTCGATGTACACGCTCACGGGCGAGCTGACGCTCCACGGCGAGACTCACACCGTCACCGCGGACCTGGAGTATCTCGGCGAGGGGTCTTATGGAGGCCATGATCTTGCGGCGTTCGAGGCGATATTCACCATTAATCGGCGCGACTTCGGCATGACCACCTACGGCGCCGCCGACGGTTCGGACACGGGCGTGCTCGGTAACACCGTGAAGATCCTTATCAGCGTTGAAGGGCCGAAGCAGTAATCAGACGCCGTGGGGCCGCGCGAGTTCATCCTGATCGGGCCCGTGCCGGGCATGATCGTCGGTGTGACGCTGCTGGGTGCATGGACGTTTTTCAACCGTGGAAAACGGCGCGGGCGTGGACCGCTCTGGGTCGCGCCGGTGGTGTTTGCACTCGCGTTCCTGCCCGCGTTTTTGGCGAACAACTCCATCGCACGGGTGTGGCCCAGGGACGGGTCGTATCGATTCCCGCACGTGGCGCTCGCCGCGATGCTCGCGGGTCTGGGGTGCGTGCTGATTCACAAACCCGCGTTCGTCCGGCACGTGATCTCGGGCTTGGCGCTCGGATTCTGTGTGTGGGTGGTGATCGGATCGATGCCGGCGGTCTCGCTTGCCCGGGCCGACCTTGTGGTGTGGATCGTCGCGGTCGGGATCGGGGGCTCGGCGATCGTCGCGCTAGTCGATTGGGCGGGAGACTCGCAGCCGGCGTGGGTGCTGCCGACTCAGCTGGTGTTTGTGGCGCTGGCGACGAGCTTGATCTGCCTGTATTCGAGTATCGCCATCCTCTCGCAGCACGCTGGGGGCGTGGTGGCGATGGCAACCGCGGCCGCGATCGTCGGCGCCATCCACAAGGGCATGTCGATTTCCAGAGGCGGCACGCTGGTGCTCTACACGTTGCTGGCGGCGCTATGCGTCGGCGCGACCCAGCACACCAGCTACCCGCTCCACCTGTCGGCGTATGTGCTGGTGCTGATCGCCCCGCTCGGATCGTTGGTGGCGGTCATCCCGAGCGTTCGTCGCGGGCAATCGTGGAAGGCGACTGCTCTGGCACTGGCGGGCGTGCTGATTCCCCTGATCGCGGCGGTGGGCATCGCACTGCTCACGCGACACGCCTCCGAGCCGTACGCTGGGTAGTGATCGATTCTTCAGCCGGGTCAGCGGGCGATCTCGATGGCGCGGGTCTCGCGGAGCACGGTCACGCGGATCTCACCGGGGAATGTCATCTCGTCGCTGATTCGCTTGGCGATCTTGGACGCGATCAGGTACGCCTCGTCGTCGCCGACCTTGGACGCATCGACCATGACGCGAACCTCGCGTCCGGCCTGGATCGCGTAGGCCTCCGTCACACCATCGAACGACATCGCCGTATCCTGAAGTTCATTCAGACGTTGGATGTACTTCTCCATTGATTCTCGTCGCGCTCCCGGCCGAGCGCTGGAGACGGCGTCGGCGGCCATCACGATGGGCGTGTAGAAACTGGTTGCGGGGATGTCGGCGTGGTGGCCGCCGATGGCGTTGAGGACCGGCTCGTTCTCGCCGTGCTGGCGGGCGAAGTCCATCCCGATCTTGGGGTGGCCGCCCTCCATCTCGTGGTCCATCGCCTTGCCGATGTCGTGCAGAAATCCACACCGCCGGGCGAGGCGGCCGTCCAGACCGAGCTGGTCCGCGATGATCTGTGAAAGATACGCGACCTCGAGCGAGTGCTTCAGGATGTTCTGACCGAAGCTGGTCCGGAACTGGAGCTTTCCCATCGCCTCGACGATCTTCGGGCTCACGCCGCGCAGGTTCGCCTCAAGAACCGCATCCTTGCCGTGCTTGACGACGCGCTCGTCAAACTCCTTCTTCACGGTCTCGACGACCTCCTCGATGCGGGTGGGGTGCATCCGACCGTCGGCGATCAGCCGCTCAAGCGATTCCACGGCCACGGCCTGGCGGATCTTGTCGAAGCACGAGACGACGATGAGCCCGGGGGTGTCGTCCACGATGATGTCCACGCCGGTGGCTTTTTCGATCGCGCGGATGTTGCGGCCCTCACGACCGATGATCCGGCCCTTCATGTCATCCGAAGGAATCGCGACCGACCGCACGGTCGATTCGGACGTGTGCTCGGTCGCAAACCGCTGGATCGCGTTGATGGTGATTTCGCGGGCCTTTTCCTTGGCCTCGAGCTCGGCCTCCTCGGTGATCTTCCTCGCGATCTTGGCCGCGTCGAGTCGAGACTCCTCCTCGATGCGCGTCAGAACGACCTCCCGCGCTTCCTGGGTCGACATTCCCGCGATCTGCAGCAGGCGATCCCGCTGCTCGGAGAGTGCGGCCTCGAGCTCCTGCTCCTTCGTGCCCATACCCTCCTCGCGCGAGCGCAGAGCGTCCGCGGACTTGCTGAGCGTGGACTCCTTGAGCGAGAGCATCTCCTCCTTTCGCTCGACGAGATTCTCTCGCTTTGTCAGATCGCGCTCGAGGTTTCGCGACTTCTCGCGGGCGACCTCGAGCGTGGCGTCAAACTCCTCCTTGCGCTTGAGGATGCGTTTTTCCGCTTCGAGTTCGAGCTTCTCGCCCCTGGTCGTGGCCTGGGATTCGGCGCGGTCGCGGATGTCCTTCGCTTCGCGGCGAGCTGTCGCAAGCGTGCGGCCACCCAGCAAACGAATGAGCATATAGCCGGAAACCAGGCCGACCGCCGCGCCCGCCAGGCCGATTCCCACGCTTCCCACGTTCTGTAGAGCCAGCGTCCAATCCTGCTTCATCGAGCGCACCCCCGCGTTTAGGGCCGCCTGTGCGGCCGCCACGTTGGTCACCCGGTGAACCGCGATGCCCGAAACTCGGGCGGCGGGGTCGTGAAGCGAAGCGAATCGGGCGTGATCTGGCGCCTATCTCCTGCCTGACTGGTGCAATTCAACGCGGCGGAACCCGCCTCCCAGAGTGCGGAGGCTCACCGCCATGTGCCATCTCAATTCTCGCAAGCCGCTCTGAGGGGGAGGGAGAGCGGCAGACCACGCGTTCACGCTCGAAACGTTCTCTGTGAGGCCCGTTCAGCGGTGCTGAAAGAACCTGTTCCGCCGAATCCCGATCAACCAGGGCGGGTTGGCGGCCACGATTGTCCACGACCGGTTCCGCATGCAGCGTCCCGGATACTTATACAAAACCCTAACCGACACTTGGCCGGACTGCTCAATCTTAGCACACCTGGACCGCCTGAGTTCGAGTGGGTGAATGTCCGGAGGTCGAGTCGGCCCGGCCGCCGCCACATATCAAGCCGCCTTCGATCCGTGCCGACTGTTGGGTAGACTCCCTCGCATGACTGAGCCGGCTCTCCCGAACGAGCCCATGGAGAATCGCCTTGATTGCTCTCAAGAAACTTCGGGTGCTGTTTGGTTTGATCGTCGTATCGGCCTCGACGACCATGCTGGCGGGCTGTGGGACGGCGCAGATCCGCACCATCGCCGTACAGGGCACGCGGGCGAACCAGGGCCCCACGTCGGTCGAGATTCACAACGTGCGCGGCGACGTGCGCGTCATCGTCGATCCGAAGCGAACCGAGCCGAGGATCACCGCCTCGTTCCGGTACGACTCGTTCGTCACCCGGCTAACGCGTGAGAGAGCCTTTCGCGCCGCGCCCGTTGCCGCGTCGTATGAGCAGCGCGAGGGCGGCGTGCTGCTGGTGGTTCGGACCGATGCGGTGCGCGGCAATCTTCCAAGCCTGGTGACCGACCTCACGGTGCGGATTCCCGCCTGTGCCGACGTGACGATCCGAACCGCCGAAGGCGATGTCGAGGTGATCGGCGCCAACGGTACTGTGGACATCGTCGCTGACACGAATGACGGCAGGAGTGTGAGCATCGTGTACCGAACGGACGCGGCAATCACCGGCCGCGTCGTGATCCGCACGAACTCCGGGAACATCCTGTTCAATCCCGGCGAGGGGTCATCCGGACGGTTCGTCTTGACCAGCGGGTCCGGTGGGGCCGAGTTCGATGTCAAGGCCGGGAAGGTTTCAGACGTTGTTCTCAGCAGCAATGCCCGGTGGGAGGGCGTTCTCAACGGGGGCGAGAACTCGATCACGCTTCATTCAGATGACGGCACGGTTCGCGTGAAAGTGCGCCGCGGGCCGGGCCGGTCGCACGGGTTCTGACCTTCTGCATCGCTCCGCGTGCCGTCGGCGTCCGAGGTCAGCCGGCTTTTTTGAGCTTGCCGACGTGCTGCACCAAGTGCGTGTATCGGGCGATCTGGCTGATGATGAAATCCCTGTGACCGGTATTGTACGAGAAGTCAAACGTCATCCCGGCGTACAGGTTCTGGGCGCTGTCCAGATGCGTGTGCACGACCCTCGCCGTCAGGCCGAGCGGGATGGGGATCTCCGGCGTCAGGTCGATGCGCATCCAAAGCAGTGGCGTCCGTGCGATGGCGCTCGAATCCGCGGCGCTTATGAGCAACCCGGCCCCGCCGCCGCCGATGTTGACAAGCTGCGCAACAAACTTTGGCCCGACCTCGGGGAGCACGCAGAATCCGTCCTGATCGATGCCCTCGCCCTGGTTGTCCTCGGAGATCGCTTGCTGGATCATGGCGCGGTTGGCCACCTCGGCGGCGACGGCGCTGGCGGGGTCAAGCAGGGGCCAGCATTCCACCGGCGCAGGGTTCAGTTGGGCCGTGGATACTCGATAAAAGCTGCGCCTGCTGCAGCGCTCGACCTTCTCGGGCGACCGAAGCTGTATCGCATCGGGAATACGCGGATCCGGACCGATCACCTCCGTGCTGAACATCCACCGGTTCTGTCCGATGGTCATCGCAACGACCAGCGCGGCGCCCGGCTCGAATGGGATCGACTGCCCGAATGCGCGCGGCGATTCGACGACGATGACGTCATCAGAAACGTCCACAAGACGCACACGCCAGATCAGGCTCTTTCCAGATTCAGTTGCGTTGGGCTCGCGATTCGTATCGATCGCGATCTCCAGAGCGCCGCGTCGGGCACGGAGCTGCTCCAGGCAGCCGCGCCACCGCAGCGTTCGTGACCGGTTTGCGGGCATGGCGTTCTCTCCCACTTCAGGCAGCGTCGTATCCCTCTCGGGCATCGGGCGTCCTTCGCGTCCGCTTGAACGACCGGCTTCGTCGGAACCCACGATTGCCTTGAGAAAGTCGGCCTGTGCAGCACGTGTGCAACGCCGCTTACAAACGCGCCACTTCTCGGACGTGTGGTTCGATATCGGCATCTGGTTCGAGCTGTGAAACGAGCCGAATCGCCGCCCGATGCTCGTCCGCGCTGATGGGCCGGCGCCCGAATCGCGCGCGGTAGAAAAGGCTCACCAGCCGCTCGGCTCCGCCGGCAAGATCCGGGTTCGCATCCTTGATGATGTCCACGTGCGTGAGGGGCGGACGGTGCATCGGCTTGGGGCAGCCGCGCGCAACCAGTCGCCGCGACCAGACCGGCGCGATGGCGATCAGCGCCGCCAGCAAGACCCCCAGCGTCAGGGCGACCGCGAAACCGAGCAATACCTCTGCCAGCGTGACCCAGGTGTGCCTGAGGTCCAGGGTGCGGCTGGCCACCAGCTCTGTCGCGATGGCCGAGGGGGCCGGCAGCTTCCAGGCCGGAATCG
>JADFGU010000138.1 GCA_022567535.1 Planctomycetota bacterium
GCCCTCGGCCCGCATCTTCACCAGCCGCCGAAACCCGGGACGCTTCTTGAGCTGCTCGGCGAGATTCTCCGCGACGAGCTGCGGATCGAGATCCGGCCGCTTGATCTCGATGATCGAGATCGAGACCTTCCGGCCGGTGAGGTACTGCAGTTCCTCGGTCATCCGATCGACCTCGGCCCCCTTGGGCCCGATGACCATGCCCGGACGCGCGGTCTTGATGATGACCTTCAACTCCTCGCGCGTTCGCTCGATGTGAATGTCCGAGACGCCGGCGTGCGGGCGGTTCGGATCGCGGTTGAGCCGATTGATCAGGAACTTCCTGATCTTGTGGTCCTCGATCAGCAGCTCCCCGTACAGGGCTTTGGGCGCATACCAGCGGCTGCGGTGTGCCTCGGTGATCCCGAGTCGAAACCCGAATGGATGCGTCTTGTGTCCCATCAGGCTCGCTCCTCCACGCCGATCGTGATATGAGAGGTCTGCTTCAGGATCGCATGGGCCCGGCCGCGGTCCTTGGGGCGGAACCGCTTGATTACCGGGCCCTCGTCCACGTGGCTCTGGCAGACGTACAGGGCGGTCACGTCCGCGTCCGCCTGGTCCGCGTCCGCGATCGCCGCTGTCAACGCCTTCTTGATGTTCACCGCGGCCCGCTTGGTCGAGAAGGTGAGCAGGTTGAGCGCCTCGTCGACGGGTCTTCCACGAACCAGGTCCGCAACCAGCCTGGCCTTGCGCGTGCTGCCGCGCGCGTAGCACACGCTGCTCGTGAAGACCGCGATCTCGGAGACGGCGCACCCGAGCCGCTCGGCCAGCCGTTCGATATCCGACGACTTGCACCGCGGGTGGTCGCTCCCGGCCATCCAGTTTCTCACCGCCGACTCGGCGCGGTCGCCGGACAGGCCCGTCCGCTCGACCGCGGAAGCCAGCTCGGCCACGCTCACGCCGGCATCGGCAACGAGTTTCTTCAGTTTGTCGCCCCTGATCTTCACGGCTTCAATCCTTGCTCAATCGCTCGTCGATGCGAGCGACTCGATCACCTCTTCATACCGCCCCGGATGCCTTCTTTCCTGTTCGTGTGCCCGCGGAAGGTGCGGGTGATGCTGAACTCGCCCAGCTTGTGCCCCACCATGTCCTCGGTCACGAACACCTCGAGAAACGCTCGCCCGTTGTGCACCTGGAACGTGTGTCCCACGAACTCCGGCACGATCGTGCAGCGTCGGGCCCAGGTCTTGATCGGCACCCGCCGGCCGGCCTGGGTCATCACCTCCACCTTCCGGTAGAGCTTCTCGTCGACGAACGGGCCTTTCTTCAAGCTGCGTCCCATGCCAGATTACCTCAACTGTCCGTACCGCTTGCTGGTGCGGCGACGGATGATCAGATCGGACGAATGCTGCCGCCTGTTGCGCGTCGGGCCGCCCTTGGACAGCACGCCCGACGGGCCCACCGGAGGCCGATTGCCCTTGCTCCGGCCGTCACCCCCGCCCAGCGGGTGCGCGTCGTGGCTCATGGCCACACCGCGCGTGATCGGGCGCCGACCGAGGTGGCGGCTGATCCCGGCCTTGCCCAGCCTCCGGAGTTGGTGGTCGGTGTTGCCCACCTGCCCGATGGTGGCGCGGCAATCGATGGGAACCCGGCGCACCTCGCCGCTGGGGAGCACCAGCGTCGCGTACTTGCCCTCGCGGTTGGTCAGCTTCGCGTATGCCCCTGCCGAGCGGCACATCTGACCGCCGCTGCCCCGGCGAAGCTCAATACAGTGCACGTTGAGGCCGGTGGGGATCAGCCGCAGCGGCATCACGTTGCCGACCGCCGGCTCAATGGATGAGTCCGACGAGCAGACGATGGTGGCGCCGACCTTCAGCCCCACCGGCGCCAGGATGTAGCGTTTGACGCCGTCGGCATACTGCACCAGCGCGATGTGGCAGGTCCGGTTCGGGTCGTACTCGATGGCGACCACCTCGCCCTCGATCCCGTCGCGGTCGCGCCGCGTGAAGTCGATCATGCGGTATCGGCGCTTGGCGCCACCGCCACGCCCACGGACCGTGATCTTGCCGTGGTGATTCCGTCCGCCCTTCTTGGGCAGCGGCCGCAGCAGCGACTTCTCCGGCGTCGTCCTGGTCACCTCCACATGAAGGTTGACCGAGGCGTTGCGCCGCCCGGCGCTGGTCGGTTTGTACTTGCGAATCGCCATGGTCGATATTCTTTCGCGAATCCGGCTCAGATCACCTCAATCGTTCGGCCCTCGGCCAGGCGAACCGTCGCCTTTTTGCTCACCGCTTCGTCCACCCAGCCGTACTTCAGCCGGCGGCGACGCCCCTTACGGTTCTGCGTCGTCACGCTCAAGGGGCGAACCCCGTACAGCGATTCGATCGCGTCCTTGATGTCGTTTTTCGTGGCGCGCCGATCGACGAGGAACACGTACTGGTTCGACTCCGCTGTGGACAGCGTGCTCTTTTCGGTAACGATCGGTTTCTTGATGACGTACGCCGCGTGCATCACGAGCCCTCACCTTTGCGACCCATGGGACTGGTGCGAGCTCTCTTGTCGATCTGCGAGCTCGGCCCTTCGAGCCACGCCTGCAGGTCGTCCCTGGCGATGATCAGATACCTGTGGTTCAGCATCTCGAAGCAGGTCAGCTGGTCGGATCGGCACAGGGTCACGTCGTCGATGTTGCGGGCGGAGAGGCGGGCATTGCCGCTCTTGGCCCGGTCTGCCGACAGGGCGACCAGCGCCCTGCGATCGATCTTGAGCGCCCTGAGGAAGGCCACGAACCCGCGGGTCTCGGGCTTGGACATCTCCAGCGAGTCGATGACCTTGACCTCCTGATCGACGAGCTTGGCCAGCAGGGCGTTGCGGTTGGCCTTGCGCCGCATCTTTTTGGGCATGTCCTGGCGGAACGCCTCGCGGGTGCGAGTCTTGGCGTGGGCGTGGCCGCCGCCCCGCAGCTGCACCGCCTTCTTGTTGCCGTGACGCGCCCGCCCGGTGCCCTTCTGCTTGTACATCTTGCGGGTCGAGCCCTGGACGGCGTGGCGGTTGCGCGTCCGAGCGGAACCCTGACGCAGGTTGGCGTGATACCGCACGTACGCCTGCTTGATCAGCAGCGGATTCACGACACCGCCGAGGTCGGCCTCGTTGATCGTGAACGTGCCTACCTCGGCGCCCTGCATGTTGTAGACGGGGACATCCATATTGTCTGGCCTCCTGTTCGGCCTCGTCCTTCGCCTTTCGTGCACCGGGCGCTCGGCCCGGTTTGTTTGCCCGCCTATCCGGCTCGTTTCTGTCGCCATTTGGCCCCGGCACGGGGAAACGACCTCGGATTCGACTCGGCGTGTCTGGCTCGGGGCGACATCGCCGCCCGTCGCTCTTCATTGTGCTCACCCGGCGGTTTCGTCCGCGACCTCCCGGGTTCGTGGGCTCTCGACTCTGAAAGCCCACGCGTAATCACTCGTCTACGGCGCCTTTCGCTTGTACAGCCGCACCGCCGATCGAATCTCGACCAGCGAATTGTTCGCTCCGGGCACCGGCCCTTTCACCAGAAGAAGGTTCCGGTCCGCATCCGTCCGAATCACGTCCAGGCTCCGGACGGTCACTCGATGGTTGCCCATCTGCCCGGACATCTTCTTGCCCTTCTTGATCCGCCCGGCCTTTCCCGCATTGCTCGCGTGCCCGCCGATCGAGCCCGGGCTGCGGTGCTTTCGCTCCACGCCGTGCGTCGCCTGCTGCCCCTTGAACCCATGCCGTTTCATGCCGCCGGCGAAGCCCTTGCCCTTGCTGGTCCCGGTCACGTCCACGAACTTGACATCCGCCAGATCCTTGACCGTGAGCGTCTGGCCGACCTCGTACGAGGCGAGTTCCTTGTCGGTGACGCGAAACTCGCGATGGTGCCTCAGCGGGGTCGAGCCGGCCCTGGCGTCGTGCGCGATCACCGGCTGGGTCGAGTTGCGGGGCTTGACCTCGCCGTAGCCGATCTGCACCGCCGCGTACCCGTCCCGCTCGGGCGTGCGGAGTTGCGTCACGACGCACGGGCCGGCCTGTACCACGGTCACAGGCAGGCTCTTGCCCGACTCGTCGAACACGCGGGTCATCCCAAGTTTGGTCCCGAGCAGGGAAACTGCCATCGCTGATCCATCCTCGCTTCACGTACCGGCCCATAGGGCGGCCGGAGGAAGCACTGTTCTTTCCAAAAACCACGATCCGGCCGCGTTGCACACGGCCGGACTGCGAATCTCATGCCTTGATCTTGATAAACACGCCCGCGGGAACGACGAGGCGGTTCAGCGCCTCCACCGTGCGGGCGTTGGGATCAAGAATATCGATGATCCTTTTATGGGTTCGGATCTCATACTGCTCGCGACTCTTCTTGTCGATGAACGGCGATCGGTTCACGGTGTAGCGCTCGATGCGCGTCGGCAGCGGAATCGGCCCGGCCACCTTGGCATTGGTTCGCTTGGCGTGCTCGACGATCTCGCGCGCCGAGGCGTCCAGCGCCATGTGGTCGTATGCCTCCATGCGGATTCGAATCCTGGTGCCTGCCATGCGTCGTCCCGACTGAGCCCTGAGGCAACAATTTCGCCCGCAGCCGACCGTCGGCCGCGGCACCATCCAAGCACACTGCCATCAACCCGCCGGTCTCGACCCCCCACCGGCGGCCTCGCCGACGCGATCTCGCAGCGGATCGCTTCGAATTTCGAAACGTCGCCAGGCTCCGCCTGGCTGCACCCATATCCGATCGCTCGGAACGAGCCGGGAAGGTTACGGCGTCTGTTGTGTGGGTCAAACGCCGTTGCCTCCATTTCCGGCACTTTTTCGCATCCAATTTCGGGCTGGAGACCCGCACTGACCAAAGTCCTCGACCGTCGCTGGTCGATGTCCCACCCGGTGGACCTTGGAGCCCTCCAGCCACGGACCCGGCGACCCATGTCTCACGAACCCTGATTAAAAGGGGGAATCGCCCATGCACCGCTCATTCTCGCCCGGCTCACTCCTGGCTGTCGTGGCCTGCTCCCTCGCCGCTAGAACCGCCTCGGTCGCCCAGAACATCGACCGGCTCACCCCCCCCGCCACCATCGTTTTCAGTGACGATCTCTTCAAGCTCGACAGCATCGGGTTCTCGATGCCGATGCCGGCCCACTCGCACATGGTGCTGGACCAGTTCGGCACGCAGATCGCACAGGGATTCTTGTTCCCACCCGATCGATCGTGGAAAATCCGAGTCGAGACGGTTCTCTCTGAGCAAGGCCGCGTCACCCTCGACGAGTTCACAGAACACGTCATGAACAAGCTGCTGCTGTACTTCGGCCGAGCCGGGGCCGACGGCAAAGCTGAGAATTCGGCCGCGTCCATCATCTTGCACGAACAGAACCTGATCATACCGCTGGGCGTGGCGACGCGGTACTACGCCCGATATCCTGAACGTGCTGGAAAAGACTGGTTCATCCGCGGCCGAACCCTCCTCCAGATGGTCGCGAAGGAGAACCTCCCCGACGAAATGGGTGTCAAGATCCGGACCGACAGGTACCTTGTACTCACGCTCGAATGCACGGAGGAGAACTTCGCCAAGGCCCGCCCGATCTACGAGATGCTGGTCTCGGCCGCCACCATCATTGACCCGGCAGTGCTCGGCCGGGCCCGGGGCGCCAAGGTTCGTGCGGGCGTGGCCTTTCTTGAAGGCCTCACCCCAGCTGACTTCGAGGCGGTCATCGGGCGCGGGATCGACCGGTGGGAGCGGCTGTACGTGCCGGGGCCCACCGGCGCCCGGGCGGACGACCGGGAGCTCGGCTTTCGACGAACCCGCATCAGCAGGGGGGCGCTTGCGGACATCCCTGAGCTGAACGGCCCGGGTGGGAAGGGCTACATCGTCCGGATCGAGGCTCGCCTCTTCGTCCCCGACCACAGGGCGATTCTCGAATCCGAGAGCGTTTTTTTCGTCTCAGCCGACTTCTCGCGTGAAACCTGGCTCGTTCAGACCGCCGCGTACAACGACAGCACGCTCGAGCTGATGACCAGCCAGGAGGAGCTCGGCGGGCGGATCGACGAACGCATGAACGTCGCTGTGTCGGGCAAGGGCATGCCGCGAGAGTCGATCAAGCCGCTCATCGAGGGGGAGGGCTACATCAGCCGGGCCCTGGTGTGGCTGTTGCCCCCGCTGCTCGTGCATAAGCAGGCGCTGGCGGATTACGGGTTTTATCACTACCGATCGACGACCCGCGGCATCACCTTCCGCGAGGACTCTCTGGACAGGGATCCGACCAACCCCGATATCTGGCTCGTCACGTCCCGGATCAGCGAGGACGACCCGCCCCAGATCACCTCGCTGGGGCCGGACGGGCGGTTGCTCAGCACCGACCTGTCCGAGGGACGCGTCTGGGTGCCCATCGAGCTGTCCGAACTGCGCACGCTCTGGGACCGCAAGGGGCTCCCCACGAGCGCCCTGGGCAAGAGGCGGTAGCGCGATCTCAATCGACGCGCCGCGTCCGCTACCGGGCGGATGCCCAAGGAACGGACGCC
>JADFGU010000139.1 GCA_022567535.1 Planctomycetota bacterium
GGGCGGTCTGGGGGCGGCCGAGCCGATCGAGGAAGTGGACGCCCCGGCGTACGAGGAGCCCGAGGACGACTCGCCGGATGTGCCCAAGGTGTTCACGCCCGAGGAGCTGCGGGCGAAGATCGCGCACCTGCCGGTGGTGTTCACGAAGGACTCTCGGCGTGTGGCGACGGACGCGGATCTGCGCGACCTTCAGAACGTGGTGGACATGGAGGGGTACAGGTTCCCGGGGCTGGATCTGCTGGAGCAGCCGGAGGAGAACTTCAGCGCCACGCTGGAAGAGCTGGTCCGCGAGCAGGCGGAGGCGCTGGAGCGGGCGCTGCGGCAGTACCGGATCAAGGGCGAGGTGGTGGGGATCGAGTCCGGGCCGGTGATCACGCTGTACGACGTTCGACTGGCGCCGGGCACGAAGGTGAGCCAGGTGACGGCGGTGTCCAGCGATATCGCGCGGGCGCTCAAGGCGGTGAATATCCGGATCGTGCCCAACCAGGTCGGGCGAGACACGGTTGGGGTGGAGGTTCCGAACCCGACGAAGGAGAAGGTTCGGCTGAAGGAGCTGATGTCGCGCTCGGAGGTCTCGAAGAAGATGAAGCTGCCGATGTTCCTGGGCAAGGACGCCTCGGGCGAGCCGCTCATCACCGACCTGACGCGGATGCCGCACATGCTCATCGCGGGCACGACGGGCTCGGGCAAGAGCGTGTGCATGAGCACGATCATCATGGGGTTCATGTACACCAAGAAGCCCAACGAGCTGAAGCTGGTGCTGGTGGACCCGAAGATGGTGGAGATGAGCCAGTTCAAGAGCATTCCGCACCTGATGTGCCCGGTGGTGACGGAGATGACGAAGGCGGCGGCGATCCTGGAGTGGGCGTGCAGGAAGATGGACGAGCGGTACGAGCTGCTGGCCGAGGCGGGGTGCCGGGACATCGCCGCGTACAACGAGCTGGACTGGGAGGATCTGAGGGAGCGGTTCGACCCGCAATCGCCGGAGGAAGAGGCGCTGATCCCGCGCACGCTCCCGTACATGGTCTTCATCATCGACGAGCTGGCGGACATCATGATGACGGTCAAGGAGGCGGAGAACTCGATCATCCGCATCGCGCAGAAGGCGCGGGCGGTGGGGATCCACCTGATCCTGGCGACGCAGCGTCCGCAGGCCAACGTGGTGACGGGGCTCATCAAGAGCAACATGCCGTGCCGCATCTGCTTCAAGGTGTCGTCGGGGATGGACAGCCGGATCGTGCTGGACCAGAAGGGGGGCGAGCTATTGCTGGGGCAGGGCGACATGCTGTACCTTTCGCCGCACTCGCACAAGCTCATCCGGGCGCAGGGAACGCTGGTGGACGACCCGGAGATCCGGCGGGTGGTGCGGTTCATGCGCGACGTGGCCAGCCCGAGCTTCGAGCGGCAGCTGATGCAGCTTCGGGCCGGAACCACCGACGACGACCGGATCCTCGCCAGCGAGAACAACTCGTCGGCGAGCCTGCAGGCGGCCCAGGAGGACGCGATGTTCAACCGGGCGGTGGAGATCGTGATCGAGACGGGCCGCGGGTCGGTGTCGCTGCTGCAGCGTCGGCTGGCGATCGGGTACACGCGCGCCAGCCGACTGATCGACCTGATGGGGATCGCGGGGATCATCGGCGAGCACAAGGGCTCGGTGGCGCGTGAGGTTCTGATCGGTGCCGAGATGTGGTCGGCGATGCAGAAGCAGGCGGCCAGTGACGCTGCCGAGGGCCGACTGCCCGGGCAGGAGGGAGCGGGCGAGGGTGTGAACGTTGCTGCGCCGTCTGTTGATGATGTGGCGGACGACCTGGAAGACATCGACGACGCGGAGGACGACGAAGAGGATTCGGAGGCACTGGCCGAGTTTGAGTCGGAGGAAGAGGACGAGGACGAGGACGAGGACGAGGACGAGGAAGAGGAATCCGGCGAGGTGGAATACGAAGAAGCCGGGGAGTATGAGGACGAGTACGAGGACGAGCTGGAGGAGGACGACGCCGAACCGGCCCGCAAGCCGGAGCGCTGAGGCTTCGTCAGGGGCTTGGGCGATCCCAGCCGAGCCCGATTCGGGCTGTCTGAGCCTATCATGGTGGCGAATCGGCGGGAGGCCCGTCGGGGCGTCCCGCGCGAGCATGGGCCCGAGTGCAGCCCGACGCCAGGACCACACCGGAAAAAACCGAACGAAGGGAACCACGATGTACGCACGCATGACTGGAACACTGCGGTTGACACTGATGACGGGCGTGCTGGCGGTGCCGGGCGTGGCGCTGGCCGACCTCCCGCCGGCCCTGGACCGCGTCACGACGGAAGCGGCGCTGGTCGTGGGCGTCTCGAACATCAACGACGTGCTGGCGGGCATCGAGGCGCTCGAGGCGACCGGGTTGGAAGGCTTCTCGGACATGACGGACACGATCAAGGAGTTGGAGGGCGTGAACCTGGACGGGTCGCTGGCGATGGGGATGCTTTTGGGAGATGAAGGCTTCGAGGGCGAGCCGGATATGTTCGTGATCCTGCCGGTCCTGGATTACGGCGTGTTTCGCGACGGGCTGGGGGGCCAGGGCGCGGGCGTGGTCGAGGTGTTCATCGAGGGCGAGGCGGTGTACCTGGCGGACATCGGCGGCGGGTTCTGCATCATCGGCAGCACGGTCGAAATCGCCGAGCGCTACGCCGACGTGCGGGGCTCGGCCGACGAGCTGGAAGCGATGATCGGCCCGACCGGGCTGAAGGCGGTCGATCAATCGGACGTGTTCGTGCTGGTGAACCTCCAGGCGCTGCGCCCGTTCCTGGAAGAGGAGTTCAGCGAAAAGATGGACGGCATGGAAATGATGGGCCCGGAGATGGCCGGGATGGGTCTGATGATCGATATGTATCGCGTCCTGGGCGAGCGGCTGTTCGAGGACGGGCGCGGGGCAGTGCTTGGGGTCGGGTTCGGCCAGGACGGGCTCACGTTCAGCGCCGCTGCGCAGTTTGCGGAGGGGTCCAGATCCGCGGCGTTGCTGAGCGGCAAGTCGGATTCGTCGTCGCTGCTGGCGCACATTCCGGACGTTCCATTCTTCATGGCGCTGGCGGCGGACACGAGCACGGAGCTGTTCAAGGCTGCCAACGAGTTCGGCATGGAGATAAACCGTCTACAGGGCGAGGCCTTGGGCGTAGAGGTGCCCGAGTATGACATGAGCCTGATCGAGGGGTACGCGTTGGTGATGGGCTCTCCGCCGGGCGGCCTGATGGGTGGTATCTTGTCGGCCAGCACGGTGTACATGGCGTCGAGCAGCCCCGGCGAACTGGTGGACCAGTACAGGCAGATGTTTGACCAATTCGAGACTATTGAGATGCCCATGATGTCCATGGGGGCGACGTACACCGAAGATGCGGCGAGCGTCGCGGGTCACTCCGTGGACACATGGTCGATGGATTTCCAGTTCGACCAGAACAACCCGGCCGTGATCCAGATGCAGTTTGTGATGTCGTTGATCGCTGGCCCGGGCGGCTTCGGCGGATTTATCGCCGAACTGGACCGCAGCATGGTCATGACGATGAGCCTGAACCCTCGGCTGATGGAATCGGCGATCGAGGCGGCGGAGCACGGCGTGGGTCTGGGCAACAACCCGATGATCCTGGCGGCGGCTGAGCATCTCCCCGCCAACCGGGCTCTCGAAATGTACGTCGGCGTCGAAGAGATGTTCGTGATGTTCGGGGCCGTCGCCGCCATGATGCAGATGCCGATGCAGGTCGACCTGCCCGAGCCCGTACCACACATCGCCATGGGCCTGAGTATCGGCCGCGGGGGGGCGCTGGGGATGGTGTTCGTCCCGCGGGAGGTGCTGGAGGTGGCCGGCCAGCTCGCTGACCAGTTCCCCGGCCAGGGCGGGGGCATGGAGAGTGACTTCTGAGCCCATCGACAGCACGCGACACTCAGGAACCCGCGGTCCGCCACGGGTTCTTTCGTGCGCGAGCCCGTACCATCGCGTGTGCCCGACCGCGTCTGGGAACTCGCGCATGGCCGAAGGATCCCGCTGGATCGCCCGCGGATCATGGCGGTGCTGAACGTCACGCCGGACAGCTTCCACGAGGCCAGCCGCGTGCCCACGGTCGACGCCGCGCTGCGGGCCGCCGCGCGGGCGATCGAGCACGGCGCCGACATGCTGGACATTGGTGGCGAATCGACCCGTCCCGGTGCGGGGCGCGTGAGCGATGCGGATCAGATCGCGCGCGTGGCGCCGGTGGTGCGCGCGATCCGAAACGAGCTTGGCGGTGTACCGATCAGTGTCGATACGACGCGATCGGCCGTCGCGGCGGCCGCGATCGACAACGGCGCCGACGCGATCAACGACGTGTCGGGCGCGACCCAGGACGCGGGCATGCTGGAGCTGGCGGCCCGGACCGAGGCGGGGGTGGTGCTGATGCACCGCCTGGTCGAGCCCGAGCGTGATTCCTATTCCGACCGGTACGCCAGCCCGCCGCGCTACGCGGACGTCGTGGTCGAGATCCGATCATTTTTGAGCGCGCGAGCCGAGGCGGCGTTGGAGGCGGGCGTGAGGCGCGACGGGATCGTGCTGGACCCGGGGCTGGGCTTCGGCAAAGCCGTCGAGCAGAACATGGAGCTGGTGCGGCGCTCGGGCGAGCTGGCGTCGCTGGGGTATCCGCTCCTGTGCGCCGCCAGCCGCAAGAGCTTTGTCGGGGCGGTGAGCATCGGAGCGGAATCGTCGCCGTCGGATCGGCTGGCGGGATCGATCGCGATGAGCGTGGTGCACCGGATGCTGGGGGCGTCGATATTCCGTGTGCACGATCCGCGTGAGCAGGCGCAAGCCCTGCGGGTGGTGTGGGCGCTGGAAGAGGCGGGCGGTTTTTCATGGCCGCGCGTGCCGGCCTAGGATTGCCACCGCTGGGCCGAACGCGCCCCCTTCAGGAGACGACATGGCAGGCGAAAACGTGCTCGAGTTCACAGACGAGAACTTTCAGTCCGAGGTGCTGGAGGCCCCGGTGCCGGTGCTCGTGGATTTCTGGGCCGAGTGGTGCCAGCCGTGCCGACTGCTGCTGCCGACCATCACCGAGGTCGCCGACGAGTTCACGGGCAAGGCGAAGGTCGGAAAGGTTGACACCGAATCCAATCGTGAGATCTCGATGAAGTACGGGGTCAGCGCGATCCCGACGGTCATGGTGTTCAAGAACGGCGAGTTGACCAAGAAATTCGTCGGGATCACGTCCAAGGACGACCTGACCGCGGCCCTGAACGAAGCGGCCGGCTGATCCGAGCCCGTCCCGCGGCTTCGAGCTTTCGCATGAATCCTCCCGCCGAGTCTGACCGCGTAACCGATCGTCGGCCGATCCGTTGCGGGGCGGTTGGCGTTGGGCGGATGGGGCGTCATCACGCGCGGGTCTACGCGCAGCTGGACGAGAGCGAATTGATCGGTGTGGTGGACACGAACACCAAGCTCGCCGGCGAGTACGCGGACAAGTTCGATGCGCGCCCGTTCGATTCGGTCGAGCAGCTGATCGATGCGGGCGTGGAGGCGGTGAGCATCGCCGTGCCCACGACCGCCCACCGCGAGGTCGCCGAGCCGTTGCTCCGCGCCGGCGTGGCGTGCCTGATTGAGAAGCCGCTGGCGCCGGACGCTGAGACGGCGCACAAGATCAAGGCGGTCTCGGACGAGACGAACGCCGTGCTCATGGTCGGGCACATCGAGCGGTTCAACCCGATCATGCGGGCGATGCAGGCGGCGACGCGGGACGGGTCGGCGATCATCCCCAGGTTTATTCAGGTGCACCGGGTGAGCCCGATGACGTTCCGTTCGGTGGACATCGGCGTGGTGATGGACATGATGATCCACGACCTTGACGTCGTGCTGATGCTGATGGGTGGGATCGAGCCGGACGAGGTGCGGGCCGCGGGCGTGGCTGTCCTCACCGTGCACGAGGACATCTGCAACGCGTGGCTGACGTGGCGTCGGCCGAGCGGGACGTGCGTGGCGAACCTGACCGCCAGCCGACTGGCGCTGAAAACCGAGCGCGTCACGCGGATCACGGGTGAGAACGGCTATATCAAGATCGACTACGCGGCCAAGACCGGCACGATCATCCGCCGAACCGCCAATGAGATCCAGATGCGTGAGATGGCCGACCAACTCAGGCAGGGCACGGATCTGACCGATCTCAAGTGGGACGAGCTGGTCAATGTCGAGCAGCTGGTGATCGACGATGCGGAGCCGCTCGCCATGGAGATCCAGTCATTTCTGGGCGCGGTGCGAAGCGGCGAGCGGCCGCCGATCGACGCCACAGCCGGGCTGGTGAACGTCCGCACCGCCGAGCGCGTCGTCCGCGCCATCAAGGAGCTGATGGGATGATGACCGACCGACCGAACACATGCCGCTTCACCCGCGAACCTGAGGTACACTGAGCGTTCCAGTGACCGGCGCGTTCTCCATCACGTTCTGAGCGAAACCCATGGCCCCGACCGACGAATCGAGCAAGACGGACGCCCCGCCGGAGGTTTC
>JADFGU010000140.1 GCA_022567535.1 Planctomycetota bacterium
CCCCACTCATCGGACCGGCGCTCGCTGCAAGCGCCAGTGCCAGTGTTCCGAATATGATTGAACGCTTCATTTGTGCATACCTCCTCAATCGGGTGCTCGCTAGTCACAGAGCCAGACCCGTATCCTCGGCCTGGTTGCCACCCGAAACCTCGTTGACCATTCGGGAATCCAGTACTCCCGAGACTACTCCATCGCGAAGATCGCCCCCCCGCGTCCGACGCATCACGTATCGAAAAACTCCGGCGCATCGCGCCGAGCGTCCCACCCATTCTGGATACTCAATCGCAACCTTGATCCAGGGTCTGCGGGCGGTTGCGGTCTTCACATGTCAGCCGACTCACCCACGTTGGGCGAGTCAACTACCCACCAGATTACCACAATCGCCGCCCAGCGCACACAAAAATCGCAGTATTTCAAGGAGTATTTCGTCCGGCTTTTCTGAACAGGATCGTGATTCCCGAACAAAAGTCGATCAAGCCCACGCCCTGTCGGCCTCGCCGCTTCGTTCTCGGCCCATATGACCCGTGCGGCCTCGCACCCGTTCCACTCGACCGGTGAGGCCCGCCTCGGGCCAGAATCGGACTTTGACGCCGGTTCTTCGATCAGAGCGTCGTATCCGGCACCACGAAGTGCCCCTCCGTCACCCTCGCCCCGGCCTCGATCACCACCGACCGTGCGTGACAGTCGCCCCGCCACCTCGCCTTGGGCCGGATGTAGACCGCCCCCGCCTTGGCCTGTTTCGTCTCCAGGATCCCCATGACCTCGATCGCCTCCTGGCCCACCACCAGGTCCGCCATCACCCGCCCGCGCCTCTGGATCACGATGCGCCCGCAGGTCTGTAGCTTGCGGACCGCGTGCGCCGTCTTGATCACCACGTCCTCGACCATCAAGGGGCGGTTGCAGGCCGGGCACGAGACGGTCATCGCCTTGGCGCTCACATCAAAGCGATTCTCGCAGTGGTAACACTGCACCGTGCGCTGGACAGGCTTCTTCTTCGCCATAGTTGTTCGATCGGCAAACGGCGCGGAGTTTCAACAGACCGCAACGCATCACCAGCCGTACGACGCCGGCGCTCGCTGCGTATCGCCCGGACGGCCCTCCCGGATCGCCCCGATCCTACTTCCGCGCCCCGACCTTCTCGGGCATCGCGCCCTTCGACTCGACCATGCTGGACGACCCGTTGGCCTTGGTCGCGTCAGGACCGACGCGGCAATGACCCACGAACGCCGCCCCCTCGGCGATCACCAGCGTCTTGGCGATCAGGTCGCCGTGCAGCTTCGCGTTGGCCGTCAGCTTCACCTTCTCGCGCCCCGTGACGTTGCCCTCGACGGTCCCGTCCACGACCACGCTGGACGCCTCGATCACCGCCTTGCACTTGGCGCTCGGGCCGATCTCGATCTCGCCGTTCGCGTTGATCGTCCCCTCGAAACGCCCCAGGATCTTCGCGGCGCCGTCGAACGCCATCTCGCCCTTGAACCTCGTGTCCGGCCCCAGCACCGTGGTTTCTGTCGGTCTCATCTCGGCCATGAGTTGCTCCTTCCTGGTTGCATGTCCCGACGGCCCCGGCGGACTCCGTCCGCCCAACAGGGCCTACCAGTCTAATCGCCCAAACCTCCCTCGGACAGCCAGTCCCACATACAAAAAAGCAAAATCCGGCATCAAGGCCCGATTGTCCCCGAATCGGTGTCACCACACCACATCGGCCTCGCCCCCTGTGGACAACCTGCGGATGCCCGCGCCAGCGACGATTCGAAGCCCTCAGTCGCTGCGCACCACCCCGGCACGCGCGCCGCATAAAGGCCGCGGTGGGATTCGAACCCACGAATAACGGATTTGCAATCCGTCCCCTTGGTCCACTTGGGTACACGGCCGGGGTCACGCGGGTGCCGCCTGACGCCCCCACGCTACGATCCGCCCGACGCCCCGTCAACCAGCCCCAAACCGATTGCCCGCATAAGAATGCGACCGTCCATCCCCATTGCGCCGATGACTGAGTGTTCCGCCAACCCGCCCCAATGCCAGGAGACAGGATGGATGCCGACTCACCCACTCGCGTCGCGATCGCCGGTGCTCCTTGGCGCCCTGCTGGTTTCGCTCGCGTGGGCGCCCGTTGCCGCAGCGCAGAACGAGCCCGCCGAGACTGAGCCGAGCACCGATCCTCCCGCCCCGCTGAAGATCAGCGCTGAAGACCCCGATCTCAGGTCGCCACGCCCGCTTCTGCCCGAAGGCTCGTTCCTCAGCGGGCAGGAGGGCACGCTGGTGCTCACGACGGCAGGCGACCGCCTGTTCGTATTCCTGCCGAGCGAGAAACCGACGCCCATCACCGCCATGATCCTCGTACCGTGCGGCGAACTGGCGCGGATGGAGCGTGCGGCCCGCGAGGCCGGCACCGAGTATCCCATTTTCAAGGTCACCGGCCAGATCCTCGTGTATCACCGCCGAAACTACCTCCTCCCGACCGCTTGGACCCAGCGAGAACCCGATCAGAACCCCAGCGAACAGCTGCCACCGCCCACCACGCCGCCGGAAGACGACGAGGACATTGCGGCCCTGATCGAGGAGCTCGAACAATCTCGCGACGCCCCGCGGTCGGCCCTGCGCCGGGGTGATCACCTCTGGCTCGCCCCGCCCCGCACCCCCGATCAGGAGGAATCGCGTGCCCCCATCGCCGACGGCACCATGATCTCGCGACGAACCGGACGGCTCGTCCGCCAGGGCGTCGTCTGGACCATCGTGTTCGACAACAGCCCGGCCCAGACCGAAGCCAAGGACGCCCCGCTGCTCCTGCTCCCATGCCTCATTCACGAGCGGCTCGAGAGACTCGCCGCACGACGGGCCGACGAGTTCAAGGTCGAGCTCAGCGGCCGGGTCTTCGCCCACGGGACACGCAACTTCCTGCTCCCCAGCGTCTTCCAGATCGTCAGCACCGATTCCATCCGCCCGATCCAGTAGCGTGTCCTCTGACCAGATGTCGCATGGAGCAGGACGCGGGACGCCGAGTCTGAGTCAGCGAAGGCTCGGATATCTCCGATGGCGCGCGCGATCCGAGCCTTCGCCCGCAGCGGGCTCAGACTCGGCGTCCGTTCAGGCGCGGGCGCGAACGTCCTCCACGTCACACCGTCCCCACGGTGCCCTCGATCGGGCGATCTTCCAGCGCCAACGGGTCGGTGGGCCCGGTCACGACGTGCTCGCCCACGATCGGCCGGAATCGCGACCCGTGCATCGCCACCGGCTTGTTCATCCGGGTGCGCGGCAGCAACGGCAGCACGAGCATCAGCCCGGCCCCCACCGCCACGTTCGCCGCCAGCATCGAGATCGGCCCGCGAAGCCCCAGGTACACCATCATCGCGGTCATCAGCACCAGCACCAGCGACAGCGGGATGACCGCCTGCCACGCCATCGCCATCACCTGGTCGTACCGCAAACGTGGAATCGTCCACCGAATCACCATCATAAAGCAGACCAGCAGCAGCACCTTCACGAAGAACACGCCGAACTTGGCCATGACCACCAGCAGGCTCGCCGTCTCCGCGGGCAGGTCCGGCAGCAGCGGCAGCGGGCCGACGCTCCAGCCGCCCAGGAACAGCAGCGCGAAGAACGCGCACGAAGTCAGCATGTGCGCGTACTCGGCCATGAAGAACAACGCGAACCGCATCGACGAGTACTCGGTGTGGTACCCACCCACGAGCTCCTGCTCCGCCTCGGCGTTGTCGAACGGGGCCCGGTTGGCCTCTGCCAGGATCGCGATGAAGAAGATGATGCACGCCAGCGGTTGGCTGAAAATCAGCCAGCCGTTCGCCTGCTGGTACCCGATGATCTCCTGCGGGATCACCGAGCCGGTCAGCAGCAGCACCGCCAGCAGCGAGAGCCCCAGCGGGATCTCGTACGCCAGCATCTGGGCCGTCGCGCGCAGACCCCCGAGAAACGAGAACTTGTTGTTGCTCGCCCAACCGCCCAGCGTCACCCCGTACACGCCCAGCGACCCTACCGCCAGCAGGTAGATCACGCCCACGTTCACCGGCGCCCCGGCGATCACGACCGCCCGCCCCCCGATCTGCCCGATCACCGGCAGGTCCATCACCGGCATCTGCCACACCCCGCCCCACGGGATCACCGCGAACCCGATCATCGCCGGGATGATGATGACCGCCGGCGCCAGCGTGAACAGCACCTTGTCCACCCGCCCGGGCGTGAAGTCCTCTTTCAGCAGAAACTTCAGCCCGTCCGCCAGCGGCTGGCCCAGCCCCACGCAGCCGCGCAGGAACCGCAGGTACGGCAGCCCGAAGTCGAACCCCACGCGGTTGGGCCCGATCCGGTCCTGGATGTACGCCGAGATCTTCCGCTCGAGGTAGATCAGGTACGCCACCGTGATCAGGATCACGTTGATCATCACCAGCAGCACGATCGCGCTGACAAATAGTTGCGGGTGGTCCCCAAGGAACTGGCTGATCGAGGCGGGCATCGGGTCGGTACTGTAGCCGCAGCCGACCGATCCCGGCGCGACCGGATACCATCGACGCCATGCCCCCGACGCGCGCACGAATCCGTCCGAATCCGGTCCCGGCCGCCGTGGAAACACCGAGCGAGCTGGGCAGCCTGCAGCGAGTCGCCGGGGCGCTGCTCACCTCGCGCCAGCCTCTCGCTTTCTGGATCGACCCGGTGTGGACGGTCGATCCCAAGCCTCTCTTCGACGCGCTCGAGACCCATGCGGACATCGACCTCGCCTTCGCCTGGCCGCACGCAACGGCGCCCCGGCCTCGCACTCCGGCTGAGCTCACCTATATGCCCGCCGACATCCCCGCGGTCGCGGTTCGGCCCGGATCGCTCCGCGCGCTCGATCTGCCTGACTGGGGCCCGCCCGACGCCGTTCGCGACGCCGCCACCGGCTGGGCGATGGCGCTGGGCCTCTGGATCCGTGGCGGACGATGTCGCGCCGTCCCGACACTCACAGCGGTGCGGCTTCACGACCAGCCCGAATCGATCCCGTCCCTCACGCCCGTGGGCATCGCGTGGCTCGTGGCCGAGGCCCACAGCTGGGCCGGCCAGCGCCGCCGCGCCGCCGAAACACCCGCCGGCGTACCGAACGTCAGAACCGCGCCATTCCTTGTCTCGGGGGTCGGGCGATGAACGTCTGCCTCCTCTGCCGCCAGTACCCGCCCGCCGACGGCGGCGGAATCGGCACGTACATGTCCCGCTACGCCCGCGCGCTGGCGCGACAAGGCTGCTGCGTCACCGTCGTCACCGCAGCCACCGGCCGACACCCCGGCAGCACGCCCGTCGCGACCGACGCCTCGGGCATCACGATCGTCGAGATCCCGGTTCCGATCGATGAGCGATGGACCGCCCCGACCGCCGACGCCACAGACGCCCACTGCGCCGCGTTCCATGTCCTGAGCCCAGCGAGCCTGTTCGGCATGGCCGTCGCGCGCTGCCTGCCCGCGCTGCACGATCGGCATGGCTTCGACATCGTCGAGTCCCCAGAGACCGGGGCCGCGCTCTGGTTCGCACTCAACGAGCGCCGCACAAGCCGGGCCTGGCCCGCCTCGCCCGTGTTCGTGACCCACGTCTTCTCGCCTAGCGCGTGGATCGAGGAGCAGAACCGCTGCCCGGCGACCAGCCGTGGCGAGCTGGCGCTGCGGTGGATGGAGGCCGACGCCGCCCGATGGTCCGACGCCCGCGTGTGCTCCTCCCGCGCGCTGGCCGACTGGGCCGAGCGAGCCTGGGATCTCGCCCCGGGCGACATCGACCTGTTCCCGCCGCCGATGGGCGAAGCGTCCGAATCGCCGACCACCCCCGCCGCCGGCCGGCGCCTGCTCTATGTCGGTCGTCTCGAACCGCGAAAGGGCGTGGACGTGCTGCTCGCCTCCTTCGCCAGGGCCGGTTCGCGTATCGACGACCTCCACCTCGAACTGGCCGGCCACGACATGACCGACCCGCGCACGAACCAGCCGTTCGGCCGACGCTCCGTCGAGCTGCACGTCCCGGCATCCCTTCGGCGTCGCGTGCACCTGCTCGGCCATCTCGACCATCGCGTGCTCGCGCAGGCACGACGCCGCGCCCGCGCCGCCGTCATCCCCGCCGCCTGTGACAACTACCCGTACGCGTGCATCGAAGCCATGGCCGCGGGGCTGCCCGTCATCGCCGCCCGTGCCGGGGGCGTCGCAAGTCTGGTCCGCCACGGCCGGGAGGGTCTGCTCTTCGACCCCGGTGACATCGACGCCTGCGCCGACGCCATTGTCGAACTCGTCCGCATGGACGCCCCGCGCCGAAGCGAGATGGGCAAAGCCGCAGCGGATCGTGTGCGGTCCGTCTGCGACGATCGCGCGGTCGCCAACGCGCGGCTGGATCACTACGCGCGCCTCATCGATCGCCGTCCGTCCGCACCCGCCCGTTCCGACATCCCCGTCGTCGTGCTCAACGCGCCCGCCACACACCAACGCGAACTCGAACCGCTCGTCGCGGC
>JADFGU010000141.1 GCA_022567535.1 Planctomycetota bacterium
CCTTCGAGACAGGCGGTGAGCTTCCAGAGGTCCAGATCGCCTACGAGACCTGGGGAACGCTCAATGAGGCCGGCGACAACGCCATCCTCGTCGCCCACGCCCTGACCGGGGACACCCATGTCGCCACGACCGAGGCGGATCCTGCGCCCGGTTGGTGGGAGGGGCTGCTGGGCCCGGGACGACCCATCGACACCACCAAGTGGTTCGTGCTCGCCCCGGCCATGGTCGGGGGCTGCTACGGGTCCACGGGGCCCGCCTCTCCGGATTCGGAGGGGCGGCCCTGGGGCTCCCGATTCCCGTTCACCACCATCCGTGATGCGGTGCACCTTGAGGCCCGGTTGGCCGACCACCTGGGGATCCGCCGCTTCCACACCGTCATCGGCGGCTCCATGGGAGGGGCGCGAGCCCTGGAATGGGCCGCGACCTGCCCCGACCGGGTGGCCGGTGTGGCGGTCTTCGCCTGCGGCGCGGCGTCCACGGCCGAACAGGTCGCCTTCGGGCAGGCGCAGATCAAGGCCATCGAGAACGACGCCCACTTCGCCGGGGGCGACTACTACCGCGGCCCCGCCCCTGAGGAGGGGCTGGGCCTGGCATTGGGGGTAGACGTCGAGGGTGTCGGGGAGTACGAACCAGGCGCGGCGTGAGCCGGGGGTTTGTGCGGCGGAGAGGTCCGGGCCGGAGTCGATGGGCTCGATGTCTCGGAGCCAGATGAGCGTGGCGCAGGTGGCGGGTTCTTTGAGTTTCCAATAGGCGCGGTCGGCGCGGATGCGGTCGCCGTATCGGTCGCGGATCAATTTTATGTCGTCAGGGCGGAGGTCTTCGCGGCAGATCACCTCTGAGGCCAGTGCGGTGGCGCGGAACGGGCCGGACGATTGCTTGAAGTAGATTCGTTCGCCGCGCTGGATTCGTGCGAAGGGTTCACAGCGATTCCTGGCCAGTCGTGCCTCGATGGTCTTTTCGCCGGCGAGGATGGCGTCGAGGTATCGCTTATGAATGATGGCGACGTGGATCATGGGGACTCGTGCGGACGGGGCGCAGGGTATCAGGAGCGGACGAGTTTCGCGATCGTGCCGGTGGTCGAGCTTCCCGGGACAAGCTCGATCAGGACGACCCTGCCGCCGAGGCGCTCGACGATCTCTGCGCCGACGACCTGATCCTTGCTGTAGTCGGCGCCCTTCACGAGCACGTCGGGGCGGATGGCTTCGATGAGTTGCAGTGGGGTGTCCTGAGCAAAGAGGACCACGGCGTCGACGCCCTGCAGCGCGCCCAGGACGCGGGCGCGGTCCAGCGCGGTGTTGACGGGGCGGTCGTGGCCCTTAAGTCTGCGGACGGAATCATCGTCGTTGAGCCCGATCACGACATAGTCGCCGAAGGTGGCGCACTGCTGGATAAGGGCGATGTGGCCGGGGTGGAGGATGTCAAAGCAGCCGTTGGTGAAGACCACTTTGCCGCCGCGCTGGCGGATCGAGCGCGCGTCGCCTAAGACGTGTTCGAGAGTGCGGAGCGGTCCGAGATCGTGTCCGGCCTGGGTGAGCAGTGCGTTTCGGATGTCGGTGAGCGGGATGGGCGCGACGCCGAAGACCTCGACTTCGAGGCCGGCAGCGGCGTTTGCGAAGCGGACGGCGTCGGGCCAGCTCGTGTCGTTGGCGCGTGCGGCGGCGAGTGCGGCCAGGAACATGTCGCCGGCGCCCGAGACGTCGTAGACCTCGCGGGCGGTGGTGGTGATGGCGACAGGATCGGCTGCGCCCTCGAGCAGCAGCGCGCCCATGCGGTCGAGTGTGAGTACGACGGCATCGGCGTCGGTGTCGGCCTGAATGGCCGCGGCCACCGGGGCGCATGGCTGGTCGGCGCCGGGGTCGCAGCGCAGGCGTGTGGCGCGCTCGGCCTCGGTGCGGTTGGGCGTGATGGCGGTCGCGCCGCGGTACTTGGTGTAGGAATCGAGGCTGGCGGGGTCAACGAAGACGGGCTTGCCCGCGTCCCGGGCCAGCGCGATCACCTGTTGGCAGACGTGCTCGGAGCAGACGCCCTTGTCGTAGTCCTCGATGCAGACGAGGTCGGCATCCGGGAGGGCTGCCTTGAAGGCGGTCAGAAGGATCTGGGCCACGTCGTCGGGCAACGGCTCGTCGGACTCGTGGTCGACGCGGAACATTTTCTGCGGGTGACGGTGCTGGGCCAGGCCGATCATGTTGCGCTTGACGGTGGTGGGGCGCGCAGGGTCGAGGACGAGATCGGAGGTGATGCTGTCGCTTTCGAGCAGCTTGCGGAGGGTCGTGCCCTCGGGATCGTTGCCGATGGCGCCCAAGGCGTGAACGGTGCCGCCCAGGGCGGCGAGGTCGAGGCAGAGGTTGGCAGCCCCGCCAGGAAGCGTCTGCGTGCGCCGGACGCGGAGGACGGGGACGGGCGCGTCGGCGCTGAGGCGTTCGGCGTCGCCGAAGATCATCTCGTCCAGCATGAAGTCGCCCACGACCAGGGCGACGAAGGGCCTGAAATCGGCGAGTTTTTCCAGCAGTGTGTCCATGCGTGGTGTGATCGATGTTAGGGGGTGAGGGCGGGGCTTTCCCGCATGTACCGGGGTATGGATGTTACGGGGGATGGATCAGCGCGTCGGTCGGTGTGAGGCGTCGCGGATGCGGGCGTTGAACGCGTCGCCGCCGGTGATGAACTCGATGGCCAGCTCGGGGAGGAGGATGGGCACGGGCCACCGGTGATCGGGGACGTGCTTGAGCTTGGCCCAGTCTTTTTCGGTGACGAGGATGGCGTCGGGGCTGCATCGGCGTGCGGCGGCGGCGATGCGGTTGATGGTGCGTGCTGCGAACGGGTCGTGGTCGCGCAGGAAGAGGTGGTCGGCGACGTCGAGCCCCAGCTGCTGGGCCTGGGCGAGCAGCGCTGGCGGGTTGGCGATGGCGCAGACGAGCAGGACGCGGAGCCCTTGGATCGAGTCGATATGGAGCGGTTCGGATTGGCGGCTGGAGCGGATGGAGCGCCAGGCGTGGCGCGTCAGTGCCAGGAGCGGTTGGCCGTGGTGTTCGTTGATCTGGCGGCTGAGTCGATCGAGGGCCGCGACGGGGATCTGGTCGGCGCGTGTGACGACGACGGCGTGGGCGCGGGCGAGTGCGGCGGGGGGTTCGCGCAGCCAGCCCATCGGGAGCAGGCGGTCCTGGAAGGGGCTTCGGGTGGCGTCGATAAGGACGAGGTCGAGATCGCGTTGGATGCGGCGGTGCTGGAACCCGTCGTCGAGGATGACCGTGTCGATGGCGCGGCCTTGGTCTGTGGCGAAGAGCTGGGCCAGACCCGCGGCGCGATCCGGCTGGACGACCAGCGCGATGTCGGGCAGGGCCTGTCGATAGGCGTCGGCCTCGTCGGAACCGGCGCGGGCGGAGCGGTAGCCTCGCATGGCGATGCAGGGGGTGCGTCCGTCGTCTCGGAGGAGGTGAGCGATGTGTGCGACGAGGGGCGTTTTGCCGGTGCCTCCCACGGAGAGATTGCCGACGCTGATGACGGTGCGGTCGAGTGTGACGACGCCGACGCCGCGGTCGTAGCGGGCATTGATCCGTGCGATGGCGCGTGCATAGAGGGCGGCTGCGGGTGGACCGAGGACGGGCTTGAACAGCGGGCCGAGCGGGCCGGCGTCATGCATCGCGGGGCCCGACCTCGGGGTTGAGCCGGGCCAGTTGCGGTGATGTGAGGTGAGCGAGGGCGCCGGTTGCGCGTTGTCTGTGGGCCCGGAGGAGGAAGTACGTGGTCATGGCGTCGAGCAGGGCGAGCAGGATGATGAGCCCGAGCAGGCCGACGACCATCATCCAGACGAGCACGAAGGTGCGGACGTCGGCTGGGCTGACAATGGCCAGCGCGTGTGCGAGCAGTGCGGTGGTGAGCATCATGGCGACGCCGTTGGCTGTGCGGATTCGTCGGCGGCGAAGGGGGGCGGTGCTCTGCTGGAGGGTGGTGACGTGGTTGGCCAGGAAGAGCATGAGCACGACGGTGGGGGGCGCGACGATCCAGAGCGGCAAGACGGGATCCAGACCGAGGGTGTTCATGGGCTCACCTCTTGAGTTGGCGTCGCCGGACGGACGAGCCGGCGCGAGAGGATCGGTGTCAGCATTCGCATGGGCAGGCCCATGACGGTGGCGGGGTCGCCCAGGCAGTGGATGGGCCAGCCGGCGGCGATTCTCTCCTCAAGGTTGTACGCGCCCGCCTTGCCGTGCCACAAATCCGAGCGGACATATTCAAGGATGCGGTCTTCCCCAATCTCGCCAACCCGCACGACCGCGCGATCGGTGAAGATGAGGCGGGTGCCGGCGGCGAGATCCAGGACGGCGACGCCTGTGAGCACGTCGTGGGTGGCGCTTTGCATAGCCCGGATCATGGCGGCGGCGTGCTGGGCATCGCGGGGCTGGCCCAGGATCGCGTCGCCGTGGACGCAGACGGTGTCGGCGCCTAGGACGAGGGCGGGCGAGCGGTCGGGCAGGGTCAGGGCGGTGGCGGCGGCCTTGAAATAGGCCAGCGCCGCGACCCAGTGGGCCGAGGGCAGGGCCGGGGGACGGGCGAGGTCGGCGTCGTTGACAGGTGGGGGGAGGCTCTCGTGTGCGAACCCGGCTTGGGCGAGGAGCCTCCGCCGACGCGGGGATCGGCTCGCGAGGATCAGCCGCGGAGGGGCGTGGAGAGACGCCGCCGGTTGTTCGGGGGTTGTCACTGTCGATTGTATTCGTGCGCGGGGCGCGGCCGGGCTGTGACTGAGGGGTTGGTGCATGGATGTGGGCGTCGGCGGCTGGGATCGGGCGGTGTGGGCTATCCTCGGGCGTGCGTGCACACCTGATCCAGATGGACATCGTGTGGGAGGATCGGGCGGCAAACCTCGCGACGGCGGAGCGACTGGTGCGGGAAGCCGACCCCGCTGCGGGCGATCTCGTGGTGCTGCCGGAGATGTTCGATACCGGGTTTTCGCTCAATGTGGAGCGGACAGCGGACGTGGAGGGGACGACGCTGGCATGGGTGGAGAGGGTGGCCCGCGAGAGGGCGATATACGTGCAGGGGGCCCGTACGGTCCGGACGGGGGGGAAGGCCCAGAACCGGGCGACCATCGCCGGGCCGGAGGGGGTGCTGTGCGAGTATGCGAAGGTGCATCCGTTCAGCATCGGGCGCGAGAGCGAGCGATTCGAGGGCGGCGGGGAGGTTGTGACGTATGAGTGGCGGGCGGAGGATCAGGGGCTTCGCGTCTGTCCGGCGGTGTGCTACGACCTTCGATTTCCAGAGCTGTTCCGGCTGGGGCTGGACCGCGGGGCACAGATGTTCGCGGTCGGGGCCAACTGGCCGAGGCAGCGGCAGGAGCACTGGCGGGCGCTCTTGATCGCGCGGGCGATCGAGAACCAGGCGTATGTGGTGGGTGTGAACCGGTGCGGTCGCGACCCGCACGTGGAATATGCGGGTGGGAGCATCGCGATCGATCCGAGGGGGCGAGTGATGGGTGAAATGGCAGACGAGGAGGGCTTTTTGAGCGTGGATCTGGATCCTGGGGAGGTTGAGCGGTGGCGGGAAGCATTTCCGGCGTTGCGGGATCGGCGGTTGTGAGTCGTTGGCGGCGGGATAATCGGTAGTTGATAGGTGTTTGTGGCGGGATCGGCTGGAAGAACTCAAAAATCGATGGGTGAAACCTTGATTTTTTGCTTGCTTTCGTCGCGAGGTGCGGTAATCTGTGGACTGGATCGGGAACGAACGTTCGTCCTGGTCAAGACAATCTGCGGTCCAAGGGGCCAAGCCCCAGTTGTTTTGTGAGGAGAAAGTGTAATGAAGAGAAGTACCATTGCTTTGATCGCTGTGGCTGGGCTTGCGACCGCTGTGTCGGCACAGCCGGCCGCCTCTGTCTCGTACCAGTTGACATCGAGCAACGACGTCGACCCGCTCAACCCGACGACGACGATCTCGATCTCGGCCATTTGGGTTGAGCCCACGGGGTGGTACGTTTTCGGTGCGGCCAATTACGATCTGAACGCCTCGTCTCCGGGCTTCACCTCGGGTGGCGCGGTCGACATCTTGCTGGGTCCTGGTGCGACCGTCGGAACATGGGCCGCCTCCGGACTGGCCTGGACCGGCGGTGCGAACGGCCAGCTGCACATCCCGCCGCTGAACTTCATCGGCAGCCAGGACAACCCGATCCTGATGGCGACGTACGAGTGGACGACCACGGACTTCACGATTCGTACGGTCGACCTCACCACCAGCAACACAACCAACTACCTCCTTGCTGAATGGGGTCCACCCCCGCTGGGTGGCCGGACGTTCCAGCAGTTCCCCGACAATTTTACGCCCGGTGCGGGCAGCTTCGAAGTGACTCCGGCACCATCGGCGCTGGCGTTGCTTGGT
>JADFGU010000142.1 GCA_022567535.1 Planctomycetota bacterium
GCGAAAGGTTGCTGCAAACCGCTGCGGGTTCGGCACTTGGAAGAATCGTTATGAAATTAGCGAAGCGCGAAAAGTTTCGAACGGTCAACATTGTCAGGCGAGAGGAGCAGATTGAAGAATTGAAATCTCTCGGAGGCGACGAAGTTTTCTGTTGCCCATCGACGGACGAAAATAATCTGAAGCGTCTGCAGGAACAGATTAAGCGTCTCACTGGGGAAAAAGGAATCCGCTACGCGATCGATCCGGTCGGCGGGCCACTCGCTTCGGCCGTCATTCCCTGTCTTTCGGAAAACGGGCGGTTGATCGGAGACAACACCGATGTTCATGGGGTTCTAGACATCGTAGCCTCGTTGGAGGTGGATGGTCCCTGGTTGATTCTCGGGACCGGCGGTGCGGCGCGCGCCGCGGTGATCGCGGCCGTGCGCCGCGAGATGGATCTCGCCGCTCAGGACGAACGCCGGACCATTCGGTCGCCGATCTTCACACTGCTGCCTTCGCACCGGGTGTCGGCGGGGTGGCGAGCGGCGGCGATCGGTTTTCTGACCGCGGCGGTGGTCTTCGGCGCCGCCACCGTCGACATGCGCCAGACCTTCAGCAGAATCGAGGCCCAACTGCACACGGACAGCTTCCTGCTCGAGTGGCCCTCGGCGGCCGACGAGTACATATTCGACGCCGGCACCCGGCGTGTGAGCTTCGATCGAAGCGACTTCTCGACGCCCGGCGAGGTTGTGCTGTGGGTGAAGCCCGAGACCGGGGAGGCGTTCTTTTACTGCAAGTCGTTGCCCTGGAAGCTGAGCGGCAAGAAGTGTGAGCTGGTGGCCATCGACGACGAGGGCGTCGCCAGGCAGTTGGCCGACTTCATGTACGAAGGCAAGGTCATCTCGATGGAGGTGAGCGTGCAACTGGACCCGGGGGTGAGATTCGCGGTCCGCGAGATCTCGTCCGTGCCTTCCGCCGACAGTATGAAGGTCTACACGCCCCCCATGCGCGAGTTGAATCTGTAGCTCACGCTTTGCTTGTGCGAATGGGCTTGGCCAGCTTCTCGGGTTCGACCCAGTCGGCCTGTGCGCCGATTTCGTCGGCCTTGGCCTGCTGCTCGAACTCCCGCTTCGACTTGCTGAGGTTCTTCCAGGTGGGGGCGGCGATGCCCAGTGTCAGCATGAAACCGGCCAGGAAGAGACCGGCGGCGTAGATGGGCGTGGTGCTGGTGAGCGGCGCGTCGCCGACGGCTGCGTCGCTGGAAATGATCGTCGTCGCCCCGTCGGTGCGCTGTGCCTTGGCCGCTTCTGAGTAGCTGCGGATCGAGGTGACGAGCGTGTTCAGCACAAGTTCGGTGCGTTGGGCGCCCTTCCCGGACAGCTCGATCGTCAGCTGGCCCGCCTGCGACGAGCGATGGTGCGTGCTGGTGCGGATGAGGTCGCCCACCGCCGACGCCTCACCAAATTTGTCCAGCCCGCGCCGGCGGAAGCGCTCGGCCGCCATGATATGGAATTGCTGGTCGGCCAGCAGCTCCTCATGGTAATCCTGCCATTCGTTGAGCTCGTAGATCTCGAGGTCGCGGTCCTTGTTCTGCGCCTGGATGGTTGCGGACGCGAGGTAGGTCGCGGACACGAAGTGCGAGGCGACGCCCCAGCTGAGCCCGGCGAGCAGGACGACGGCGACCATGATATACATCAGGTACTTGCCGCCCTTGTAGCGTGCGATCAAGCGCTCCGCCTCGCGGCGTTTCCTTCGGACTTCCGCCCGGCCGCGTTCGACGTCGCGACGCTGCGTGAGAATCCGCTGGCACTCGACGTTGCGCTCCCTGAGTTTCTCGACCGCCTGTGAGACTTTCTGTTCGCGGAGCTTCATCTCGGTGCGGATCAGGGCCAGCCTCGTGCGGCGGCGATCGCAGTGCTCCATGGCGGTGGCGTCGAGCTGCTCCCTCTTCGAGGTCTCTTGCAAGGCCTCCTCGGATCGCGCGTCAGCCGCCTCGAGTTCGCGCGTCAGTTGATCGGTTCGCCGGGCAGCCTCAGTCAGCTTTGTCTGCAGGTGCGCCTTGAGTTGTCCGAGTTCGTTCAAGGCCTGATCTCGCTGCGATTCGAGATCGACCGATCGATCCGCGCGGTCACGGACGGTCTCGAACTGGGACTGCGCCTGTGCAAGTTCCTGCTTGGTGTGCTCCAATTCCTCGAGCACCCGGTCCCGTTCGCCGACTTGTTCTTGAAGCGAAGCGATCTGCTGGCGCAAGTCGGCGGACTCGTTCTCGGCCACAGCGAGGACGTTGCGGCTGGATTCGGCATGGTTGGACAGTTCGCTGATGTTTTCGTGCACTCGCAGCAGCTCTTCGCCGCGCTCGGCCGCGAGCGCTTCGGCATCGCGCGATCGGGCGCACTGCTGTTGCAGCCTGTCTTCGAGCTGTGCCGCGTGCTGCGTGCACACCGCGAGGTCGTGCTCTTGCGTGCCGGCCTCATTGGCCTGGCGCCGGGCCGATTCGAGCTCCGCGGACATCTGCTCGGCGCGGGCCTGTATCTGAGCCCGTTCGTGGGCGAGCGACTCGCAGTGTCGCTGGAGGTCGGCGTGCTGTCGGACCAGATCGTTGTGCCGCGATTCGTGCTGCGCCCGATCGGCCTCGGACTGCTGCTGGGCCAGACGCAGCCGCTGGTTCAACTCGTTGGCTGCCTGTTCGCGCTGTGTGAGTTCGGCTTCCTTGCGGCACTGCTTCTCGTGCAACTCGCGGAGCCCGTGCAGTCTGGCTTCCATGTCGGACAGAATGTGGACGGCGTCGGCCTGGCGCTCGTTCGGGTTGGACGTGTCGGTTGAGTGTTGCGGGTGATTGGTTTCCATGCGTCTGTCCCTTTCGTCCGACTCGCCCATCGGCGCCTCGCGGCGGCCGGATGAGTCACAATGCGCGCCCTCGCCAGGCGGTCGGGGTTCACCCCCGCCTTCGCGGAGCAGTCGTTGTGCACAACGCCGACCCCGCGCCATGGCCTGCCACGAAGGTGCTCCGTCCGCGTATCATCGGCGTGTTTGGAGCGGCGCTGAACCGTGGGAGATCGGCCCATAACCGGGAACATCGCGCGGATGCGTCCGCCGCTACATCGCCCCGCCCTCGTACGCGAATCGTTCGCGCCGGATCGTGGGGTCGGGCTCGGGCACGGCCGATAAGAGCGACCGCGTGTACGGGTGTTGCGGGTCGCCGAGGATCTGGTCGCGCGGTCCCTCCTCGACGACTTTGCCGCGGTACATGACCGCGATGTGGCGGCACGCGTGCTGCACGACCGCCATGTCGTGCGAGATGAACAGGAACGAGAGCTTGAACTCGCTCTGCAGGTCCATGAGCAGGTTGATGATCTGGGCCTGGATGGAGACATCCAGGGCGCTGGTCGGCTCGTCGCAGACGATGAAGCGCGGTTCCAGGGCGAGCGCGCGGGCGATCCCGATCCGCTGGCGCTGACCGCCGGAGAACTCGTGCGGGTAGCGATCGGCCGAGGTGCGCGGCATGCCGCACCGTTCGAGCACGCGCTCGGCCTTGTGTCGAAGCTCGTCGCGTGAGGAGGCCAGCCCGTGGATCTGCATGGGCTCGGCGACGATCGAGCCGACGCGCATGCGCGGGTTGAGCGAGCCCGCCGGGTCCTGAAAGATGATCTGCATTCGCCTTCGCAGCCGCTTGAGTTCAGCCGCGCGGGCCGCGTACACGTCCCGGCCGTCAAAGAGCACCGTGCCGCTGGTCTTGGGGATCAGGCGGAGGATGGTTCGACCCACGGTGGTCTTGCCGCACCCGGACTCGCCGACGAGGCCGAGTGTTTGGCCCGGGTCGATGGTGAACGAGACGCCGTCGATCGCCTTGACAGACCCGGTCACCCTCTGGAATATCCCTGAGCGCACGGGGAAGTGGGTGTGCAGGTCGCGCACGTCGAGCAACGGGAGCGGTGGGGCGGGGGCGTGTGCCGAAGGCGCTGCCGCTACGCGGGCGGCCATGGCGTCGGCGATCGTGGACGGCGTGATGCCGGTGGACCTGGGATCGGTCATGGACTCATCGTACGGCCGTGCGATGTCCGGCGAGAACCGGCCGCATCGCGGACGCGAGTTGACGGGGCCCGGCGTGCTGGTATGGTTCTGAGCCCATGGGCGGGTAGCTCAGCCTGGTAGAGCACCGCACTGAAAATGCGGGTGTCGCCGGTTCAAATCCGGCCCTGCCCATTGCAGCGTCCCGGTCGAATCTCGGCCGGGGCGTTTCGTTCGGCTCGGGCGCCGATCCTGTTCATTCTCATCGTGACACTTATGTGGGCTGAAGCACCGCCATGTCACTCGCATTGCGGCGCGTGCGGTGGCGGCGGGGGCTCTTCGCCGTGCGGCTCGACGCCCGCGAGCGCCAGGTCGAGATAGCTCGCCAAGAGCGGCTCGCCCATCGACGAATCGAACGCCTTTCTGAGTTCCGCGATGATGCGGCGTCCGTCAGCAAGGCTGTGCTCGGGCGTCTCGACCGACTCGAACTCGATGAACCGTCCCAGGCCCTCGACCTCGTCAAGGTGGATGGCGACCGATTCGAGTCGGTACACCTCGCGGCGCTTGCTCACGATCACGGCGACAGGCGGCGGCGTGGCGCCGAACCGCTCGGCCGCCTGCCGCTGCGTGTACGCCGTGTAGTGGCTCAGCCTCGGGAGCGATCGGTCCGTCTGGTCGAAGAGGAAATACTCGATCGGCTGGGCACGGCCTTCGATCGTCGATTCACGCCTCTTGTACCGGCCCTGCGGGATCCGGTAGTACGTGTCAACCTGATCGATCGTCGCCTGCAGCCGCGCGCCGATGGTTCGGCAGACGGCGCGCGCGATCTCCGGATCGCGAAGCTCGGCTTTGAATTGAAGGCACTGCATCGGCGTTGTCATTCCTTGGCCAGCTCGAAGAGCAGCCGATCTTCGTCCCACACCTGAACACCCAGCTGCTGGGCCTTGTCGAGCTTCGATCCGGGCTTCTCGCCGGCGATGACCAGATCGGTCTTTGCGGAGACCGAGCCTGTGACTTTCGCGCCGCGGGCTTCGAGCTCTTCGGTCAGCGCGGTGCGATCGAACGACGCCAGAGAACCCGTGAGCACAATCGTCTTTCCCGCAAAGGTCGTGTCCGGCGCGCCGGTTTCTCCAGGCTCACACCCGTCCGGATCACGGTAGTCGTGCGAACTCATGTCAACTCCCAGGCGGCGAAGCTCCTCGAAGGTTTTTTTGGCTGCGTCGCTGTGGAGGTATTCATGCACGATGGGTGCGGTCTGCGCGCCGAGCCCGGTCTCGTACGTCTCGTACGTCTCGTGCGGCAGGGGATACCCGCGCTGCTGGCGCATTTTGTTCGACATCGCGGCGACGGCGACAGGCATCAACTCCCATACTTCGGCCGCGAGCAGGTCGTCGAGATCCCGGAAATGCCGCGCGAGCTGCCGAGCGGTCGTGTCGCCGACGTGCCTGATGCCCATCGCCGCCAGCAGGCGCGCCAGCCCGCGCGACTTGGCGCGCTCGATCCCGGCAATGAGATTGTCGACCGATTTTTCACCCATCCGATCGAGCGCGACCAGTCGCTCGCGGTGCCCGGCGAGCCGAAACACGTCGGCGAACGAGTCCAGCGGGATCTCAGGGTCCGCACGGATCAGGTCCACCGTCTTCTGTCCCATTGCCTCGATGTCCATCTGTTTTCGACCCGCGAACCAGATCAGCTTCTCGCGGATCTGGGCCGGGCACTCGGGGTTCGTGCACAGGCGCGAGGTTTCGAGCGTGGGATCGTCTTGGGCCTCTGGCGGTACGATCTCGACCGGGCCGCCGCACTCGGGGCACACATCCGGCGCCTTGATCTTCCGCGCTCCCGTGGGCCGCTGCGACAGATCCACGCGCAGCACGTATGGGATGATCTCGCCGCCCTTTTCGAGCTCGACGGTGTCGCCGACGCGCAGCTGCGTACGCGGATCGTCCTGCTCGGGCAGTGTCAGATCCGTCCGCATCTTTCGCAGGAATCCGTAGTTGTGGAGCGTGGCGTGCTGGACGGTTGTGCCGGAGAGCACGATCGGCTCCATGACCGCCCGCGGCGTGATGCGCCCGGTCTTGCCGACCTGGTGCAGGACGCGGATGAGCCGCGTCAGCCCGCGCTGGGCCGGGTACTTGAACGCGATGATCCAGCGCGGGCTTTTGGCGGTCGCGCCCAGCCGCCGCTGAAGCTCGAACGCATCCACGCGGACCACCATGCCGTCGGTCGCGTGGTCCAGCTTCGTGCGCTCGGTGGCGAACGCCCGGATCGCTGCGATGATCTCGTCGATCGAGGACGACTTGCCCCTGAGCGTATTGGTCGCTGCTCCGAGCGCGCGGACGCGGTCCAGGAAC